>CAJKZL010000186.1 GCA_905204385.1 uncultured Odoribacter sp.
TTGATGCTGAAACAGGAGCTTTGGCGGTCGTTTTAGGCGAAGTTATTACTAAAAATGTTCCTTTCGATAAAGGTTCACGAGATATCAAGTGGGATAGAGGCTCAGCTACAGCCATAGATCCTGTAGACATTTTCCCTTCCAAGGATTATAAAAAATTGGTGTACGATCCTGCAGTGGAGATAAGAGGCGGTGGATATGATGCTAACGGAGTCAGGGATGTATATTGGTTGCTGATGAAGAATGCAGTAATGGTCAGGAAAACAAATTAAAATATTAAAGCATTATGAGACATTATATTTTATTCATAGTCTTCATTTTTCTCTTATCTGCCTGCCAGAAAGAAGGGATCATGCAACCGGAAGATTCCGCGCCTTCAATCCCTACCCAAGAGGAAAATTTGAAAGTCATCCCGGGACATATCCGGGTGAAGCTCAAGAGCGGAATACCGACACCGACAATTGTAAAAACCCGGAGCGGAGAACTCTCTACCGGAGTAGAAAACTTAGACCTGAGCAGCTTAAACATCCGGGCCTACCGCATGGAACGGGTTTTTCACGGTAAGTACGAAAAGCTGTTGCACGAATCCGGCCTCGATCGTTGGTACGACGTTTATTTCGACGAAACGGTCCCTACACGTAGTGCAGTCACCGAATACACCTCGCTTCCGGAAATAGAAAAAGTGGAACAGGTGTATGAAGCTCAACCCATCGGAGCTACCCCCATTCCGGAATATCTTATTCCGGTGATGAAAATCAGCCAAATGGTAGCCAACCACCGGTTTGCACTGGGCACACGGGCAGACGAGGAAGAAGTAATGCCTTTCACCGACCCGCAACTGCCCGAACAATGGCACTATCACAACACCGGTAAGCAATTGGACGGTTCAATAGCCGGAGCGGACATCAATGTATTCGAAGCCTGGAAAGTGGAAACCGGATCGCCCAATGTAATTGTGGCCGTCATGGACGGCGGTATCCAGTTTGCCCACCCCGACCTGGAAGCCAATATGTGGATCAATGAGAAGGAACTGAACGGAACGGAAGGAGTCGACGATGACGGCAATGGTTACATCGACGATATCTACGGATTCAACTTCGTCACCGGAAAGAAAAATGCCGATGGAGTTTACGAAAATGGAGCAATCACCCAGCATGAACATGGGACACACTGTGCCGGAACCATATCAGCCGTCAATAATAATAAACGCGGGGTATGCGGAATTGCCGGAGGATCGGGTAAAAACGACGGAGTACGGCTGATGAGCTGCCAGATATTCCACATGAATGGAGATAAGAGTCAAGGTTCCACCGATCCCAATATGTACATATATGCTGCTGACAATGGTGCAGTTATTTCGCAGAATAGCTGGACCGGAGGTGTTTCGCAGACAGACGAAGGATTTCAAAACTCCGCTATTAAAGAAGCCATCGACTATTTTATCAAATATGCCGGTTGCGGAGAAGACGGACAACAGCTTCCGGATGCACCGATGAAAGGAGGTATGGTGATTTTTGCTGCAGCAAACGACAACACCGATGTGAAGGCCTATCCTGCCGCCTATGAAAAAAACCTCCGGGTAGCTTCCATGGGACCGGCCTTCAAAAAGGCTGTTTATTCGAACTACGGCGACTGGATCGATATCACCGCTCCCGGCGGAGAACAGAATCTCGGTGAAAAATTCGGTATTCTGAGTACTTCTATCAACAGCGGTTATGCCTGGTTGCAGGGTACATCTATGGCTTGTCCCCATGCATCCGGCTGTGCAGCCCTGATCCTCTCCAAATTCCAGGGTCCCGGATATACGGCCGACGATCTTCGGGAACGAATCATGAACACTTTGCAAAACATCGACCAATATAACCCTTCTTATGTTGGACAATTGGGAAAAGGTTACATCGATGTAGGGGCTGCTCTGACACCGGCAACCGATGAACCGCCTGTCGTGACTCCGCTCAATGTGATCGATTCCTACGACGGCTGGACCATCGTGGAATGGACGGTACAGACCGCTGCCGATGGCCCCATCAATAAATACGAACTTTATTGGAGTGAAAACCCCATTGCCGATGATCCGGACAATGTACCCCAAAAAAAGGTTTTTGCCGTACGCTTCAAAAATGCAGGCGACCTAATGCGCGACACCATCACAGGACTCACTCGTGGAGTAAGTTATTATTACAACCTGAGAGGAATCGACCGTTGGGGAAATACCTCCGACTATACAGAAGAAACATCCAAAGAAGTCGGGATTAACCAGGCACCGCAGCTTACCCAGCAATGGGGGGGTACCGTCATCATGGACGAAGGCGATACCCGCATCCTGGCCTATGATTTCGTAGAACCCGAAAACCAGTCTGTCAGCGTAAAGATTACGCCGGCCCACAAGTGGGTAAACTATCAACTCACCGAGAACCGTCTGGAACTGATTCTCTCTCCGGACTTCGGCAATGCAGGTAAATACAATGTAATGCTCACCGTCGAAGATCAATACGGAAAAGCTACTTCCCGGGAGATTGCTTTCCAGGTGGATGCTAAAATCGTTCCCCCCGTAGTAACCAACGCTGTCGGCGACATCACCGTGTCTGCCTTGAATAAGGAACAAACCCTGGATCTGTACAGCATTTTCAGGAATCCCAGCCACGAACCTCTGATCTTTGACGTAACCAATAGCGACAATAATGTGGCCTGGGTACAACGCAAAGACGCCAGCCTGGTTATCACCGGCAAGCAAAACGGTACGACCCATGTCCAGATCCGGGCTACCAACGAACATAACCTGAGTACGAGCATAGGCTTCACCATCTCCGTACAGAGCAGTCCCAGCTCCACAGAGACCTGGACAACCTATCCCGATGCAGTAAGTTCCAGCCTGACCATAACGCTCGATCCGGCCCTGCAGGGAAATACCGTTATCCGGCTCTACAATACGGCAGGCAAACAGGTTATCTCCAAAGAAGTTACCATTGGAGCCAACGGATATGCACTGGATATGAGTTCCCTGGCCCGTGGTATTTATGTACTGACCGTAGAAGTACAGGGACAAAAGCTGACCAAGAACATTGTTAAAATCTGATAATCGACCACAATATGGAACTAAAATTTAAATTATTGACCTTCTTTTGCCTAGCAGGCTTTCTGTCCTACGGTCAGTCAATGCCTTCGCTGACCGTAGCGCCTGATGCCCGTTCTGCCGCCATGGGAGCGACGGGGACGGCTACCTCGGCCGATGCCTACTCCATCTATTGGAATACGGCAAAAAGTATTTTCGCCAGAGAACGTGGAGCTATGGCTTATACTTATATTCCGGACCTCAACCGTTTCTCTGCCGACTTCCGTCAGCATAACCTGGCCGGCTATTACAAGCTGAACGACAAGAATGCCCTTCTGGCAGGGTTCCGTTATTTCCAAAACGGAATCCTCGACATCGGCGATCAGGAAATCAAACCCGAAGATTATACCATCAGCCTGGGATACTCCCGCAAAGTTTGCGGGGGCTTTTCCCTGGGAGCTGCCGTTCGTTACCTACATTCAGACCTGAAAATGATCAGTGCTGAAGATGCCGTAGTGTTCGACCTGGGAGCCTACTACAACGCTGAAGTTAAACTGCTGGGTAAACAATCGGTAGTAGCGGTAGGTGTGAATTTTACCAACTTTGGAACAAAAGTAGGAGATGAATACGCTCCGGCAATGATAAAAGCCGGAGCTTCGCTGGAACATCCCTTCACCGAACACCACCAATTGTCGGTGGCTGCCGATTTCGGTTATCAGGTGTTACCCGAAGATGAAGACGACTGGGACGCTTGTGTCGGAGCGGAATACTGGTACCGTCGGCTGGTAGCCGTACGGGCTGGATATCATTGGGGAGACGTCGACAAGGGAAACACCGACTACTTCTCCCTGGGATGCGGAGTATGTTATTACCATGTTCATGCTGATTTCTCATACTTACTGGCAAGTGACAGCAGTGCGGCCATCGACAAAACCTGGCGGTTGACCGTGGGCATCGATTTGGGATTGTTCCAGGGAAAAAAGAAATAAGCATAACGATTTAACGAGCTGAATTATGAAATATATCATTTTATTAGGAATTTTCTGGGGTTTGCTGAGTCTCACGGGATGCAATGAGACCGAGCTTCAACAGAACGTTACCCCGACGGTAGGCTTTGCCGATACGCTGATAGAAGTATTTGAAAATGCAGGAACGCAAACGCTGAACGTTGTTCTTTCCTCTCCGGCAACAGCCGACATGAATGTAGAGATCAGAATCAAATCTGAAACGAATGTGAAAGAAGGAGTGGATTATGTACTCGGCAGCCGGGAGGTTCATTTTGCCAAAGGTGCGGTATCCGCATCTGTGCAAGTCGACCTGACGGACGACCGGCTTGTCAATCAATCCCGTGAATTTATGCTTGAACTGAACCCGGGCAAAGGAATCCGCAATGATGCCGCCAAAGGAATTTGCCGGATTGTGATCTTCGACGACGAAAGCGAAGCCGCTTTGGTATTCAACCAGAATCAGGTGAACTTTATGGAATCCGACTCTACATATTACCTTCCCTTGGATCTTGAAGGAACACCCTCGGGCGTAGTAAAGGTCATCATAGAAACCATCGATTCCTCTGCACGCGAAGGCGTACACTATCGGGTGGAAAACAAAGAACTCATGGTGGAACCCGGCTTCAAGGGAATTCCCGTCACCCTCATCGACGACGATGTAATCAATGCCGATCGGATTTTTTCCGTACGCATCGTATCTATCCTCGGGGCTAAAAAGATCACAGCCAAAAGTATTTGTACGGTGGTCATCCGCAATGACGACCTGGGTCTTTACATGGGACTGAACCAATGCTCTGTGGAAGAAAGACCGGCAAACAACATCAGTGTAAAAGTGCCGGTGAGATTGGTGGGAGTGCCCACTAAAGACCTGGAGATTCAAGTGGCCGCAGTGGAAGGATATGGAAATGCCGTCGTCGGAAGGGATTTTGAAATTGTAAACAATGGAAACCTCACGATTCCTTATGGTCAGGATAGTATAGAAGTGGAAATCCGCCCCCTCTATGAATCTGCCATCACCGGAGAGAAAAACTTCCGCCTACAGGTGACCAAGGTGCTGGAACACGACGAAATCGATCTCGAAGGGCAATTCTGTGACGTGACCATTTACGATTACGATACCCAAGTATCTTTCGGAAGCATAGAATATACACTGGGCATGAATGTCACTTCATTGAATATACCTATCACCTTATCACAGGCCGTCTACCACAATATTCAATTAAAAATCGATCAGCCGCAAAGCGTCACTGCTTCGGGTATTGAAATCGAAAATGATATGCTGACTATTCCTGCCGGAGTTACCGATACGGTCCTGACCGTTATGCTAACAGGAACCCTGCCTGCCGATTACGAATTGAACTTATCGGCAATCAGCGGCATTGAAGAGGTTCACAACATTCCTCAAAATTGCCAGTTGACAACCAAAAATGTAAGCAGCCTGTCAAAATCCGATTGGAGCATCGATTCTTTCACCTCACAAGAAGATAAACAGGATGGACCTGCTACCGCAGTAAAATTAATCGACGGAAACGACGACACTTTCTGGCATAGCGTATGGAGTGGCGGACGAGCAGACCAAGGACCATTTGATATTGTGATCGACCTGAAAAAACTCAGCGGCATATCCGAAATCCGATGTGTCCGCAGGCCGAAAAATACCGATACCAAAAGGGTTTCCTTCCATTTAAGCCAGGGAACGGATAAAAAAAGTTGGTCCAAACTGGGAGAAGCGACCTATGGTGGTACAGGAGGTGGAGAAGTGCTTGTTACCGTAGAGCAATATTATCCGACAGGCCGCTATTTTAAGGTTAGAGTGGAAGAATGCAAAAATAATACAGTAGCCAGCTTGGCTGAGTTGTATTTACAAGGCTTCCAGGAAGATTAATATAAACACATCAGCTAATAACTATTTAAGATCGATCGTATGAAAATTCTGAATTTATTATGGATATTGAGTTTGTCTTTGTTCGCTTTTGTAGCATGTGACGACGACGATAATGTGACCCCTGAGCCCAATACGGGCGTAGTACCTCAGGTTGCTGTCTCTTTCGACAAAGCCGAAATGAGTATACTGAAAAATGCCGGAGAAGTACAAATTCCTATCGTTTTGGCAGAGGAAGCCGAGGGTACGGTAAAAGTCACGGTTAATGTAAAAGAACAAATCGGAACTGCCGCAGCCGATGGCATTTATTTTGTCGTTAAGGAAAAGGTAATCACCATTGAAAAAGGAAAAAAGATCGGATATGTCGATGTCGTTGTCATGGACGATGCCAAAACCGATACCGACAAAACTTTTATCCTGGAAATCAAGAATGTATATGGTTACGGGAAAAAAGCAGAGGAGAAACAAGTTTGCGAAGTACTGATTGTAAGCAATGCATTCATTGAATTCGAAAAGAGCGCATGGACGCCCTATGAATCTGCTG
>CAJKZL010000187.1 GCA_905204385.1 uncultured Odoribacter sp.
CTCCGAGCTAGCTCCTACAAAGAAGACATAACATATCGCCGGATAGTTCAATTTATATTTCTCCGGCTCTTTATCCTCTAAAACACAATTATCTTCAGTCACCCCGTTATAGATCACCCTGATTTTTTTGTCATCGATATCGGGAAGAAATTTCAATAAATCCTTCCGGGTATTTTCAGAAATACAGATGATATAATCGGAATGCCGGATGGCCCTGTATTTCTGCCGGCAATGTACGAATTTAGTTAAACCCGAGCAATAATATTCATAGGTAAAATCATGGACGGTCGTCACGTTGATCGCCTTTCTGTTCCGGCAAGTACGGTAATAAGAGGAATGGAATATAAACGGCACACCGGAGGTATATCCGGGATTAAAATACCTTCTCAGGGACAGCAAAAAACTCCCCTTCCTGAGGAGCTGCTGTTCGCCGATAGCCAACTGCTTCCGGAAAATATTCAAACGGGCACCGTCGTATTCCAGGAAACAGCCTTCCTGCCGATGATCCCGGAGAAAGCGGGACAACAATTCATACCAGACAACGGAAACACCTCCTGTCTTCTGAAGAGAGAATATTATATTATCAAAAACAATCATATTATCCTATTTTGCATGGGCAGCTACCTGCTTTATTCTCCTCGGGCTTTTACAACAATAACAACTGTTTGGATAAATCTATTGCCGCTCCCATAGCAGCATCCATATTATAATATTCCCATTCGGCAAATCGTCCCAACAGGAATAAACGGTCTTTCCTCAATTGCTCTTTCAAAGCATTTATCAGCTCACGCGTATTCCTATTTTGTATCGGATAAGTATATTTTGTATACGAGTGAGAAATATAACGGGGATGCAAAGGGATCCTCTCCAGATTCTCTAGGATATCTTCCTTGGCGATGTAATCGGTAAACTCTATCGTCCCTGTCGATCTCTCCGTATTGTTGTTCGAATCAGCAAAATTTCCCGTACAAATGATCCGGTGAGCCTTATGATGGGGACTCGGCATATATATCCAACTATAGGGATTTTTATCTATCTCGCAAAATACCGAAGTAGTTCCATGATACTCCAATTCTTCGATCTGTCCTGCAAAAGACGAAATGTCCAATCCTCCGGAAAGATATTCCGGCAATGCTTTTACATTCCCACAGAAAACCACCAGATCGAAATTTTCGTCATCGACTTTCCACTGTCCGTCTTCCCTACTTATTTTACAGACAGCCGAATTATATGCGATATCCAGGCCTTCCGCCAGCCGGTCCGCCAAAAACTGCGAACCGTCATTCTTTGCATAATAAAAAGAACTGTGAACCATATTATATTCTTTCACATGGTTAAAATTATTATACAACATCTCTTCGATGGAGGGCATGGGCAACTTACCTTCCAGCCAGGATAAGGGGACGGTTTTTAAATCTCTTTTCCAGATTTTCTCATTATAGGGCTTGAAATAATATCGGTAGAGAGTGTCACCGAAATGTTCCCGAAGAAACTCTTCAAAATTATTCGGTTCCTGCCCCGGAGCCTTGGCCAATGTCATCATATCCTCGATAAATCCCTTTATCGAGGATTTATTCAACATATACACATGATTCTCGATTGGATATCCGACAAATCCTTCCTCCTCAAAAGATATTACAGCATTTCTATCCGTCTTGACAAACTCCTTCGCCTGGTCGAAAAACTTCCAAAACCAGTCCAGCACCTCCTGTCGCTTGGAATTGAAAACATGTCCTCCCACTTGATGATAAAGTCCTTCCTTCTACCGGGAACATTTGATCAACCCTCCCGGAGCCGATTCAGCTTCGAAAACTTTCACCCGGAAGGATTCGTTTAAACAATGGGCTATGGACAAACCCGAAATGCCACCGCCAATAACTGCTACTCTTTTCATATGTTTATTTTTTTATTTTCATAATAACCGGAATCCCCGTAACTCTCTAGCCCTTCAACAGACTTTGGGAATACCGGGACAATATATTGCGAAGCATTTCCACCCGGACCGAGGTATAATGCCGTTGCAAATAATCGGCATGCTTCTTCATGTCAGGCGGATTCGCCCGGGCCTCATCCACAGCCTTTTCAAAAGCCTCATAAGTTTCGATATGGGGACTAATCCGCCGGAGTTCATAATACAGCGTATCGGGATTTTCTTTATACCGGGCTATGACATGGCATCCGCAGGCCAACAGTTCTAAAAATTTTGGAGTAACCTGATTAAAACCATTGGTCCGTTTCTCCCCTCCGTCTATTCCCGGGGTAGAATAAAATCCCATTCTACATTTACGCATCAATTCGATATATTTTTCCCTTGTGGAGATGTAACCTAAAAATTCTCCCGTAGAAGAATAATAAGCAAAATCATTATTTACGGGCTTCGCATATACGTAAACGAAATCCGGATGATTTTCGATGTATTTTTGCAGAAAATTTTCTAAAACAGGATTTTGCCGGCCCATTAATCCCACATCATACTTCTTTTCATAAACGGTATCCGCCGTAATCCGGTATCGGTCCGAAATAGAAAGAGGCAAATGGTATATCTTGGAACCTAAGTTTTTATTTTTCAGATATTCGACCACCTCAGCGCTCGATATCAATATGAACGGATTTTCAGCATAGGCCGACCGAAATTGCGCGAGTTGACTTTCTTTCAGGAAAAAGTCGATAATACAGGGAATAACATTCTTTCTGTTGAGTCCATTGCTTAATAAACGGGGAGACATCTCCCAGGCTAACTCACATCCCTTGACAGTGTGAAAAACGGATAAATTCAAGCCCATTTTGCTTAATATGCGGTCTATACGCTGAGAATTACGCCGGACATAATGGAAATCGATCTCCATTTTTTCCCTGAAAATGTCTTCCCATTCATAAACCAAATCCCAGCTAGGCCACTTTTCATAGTTTCTTACCGTCCTGATGCAAGTAATCTCCATTCCCGATAATTTTAAGATATTAAACCAGTATATTCTTTAATGATCTCAGCAGCGTTGAAAGCCAGTGCCCGCTTATACAAGCTATATTTCCGAAGGGGATATCGGCAGGCATAATCGATTTTCGCCGCTATCTCTACCGGATCGGTAAAAGTATTCACCAAATAAGCCGATTTCCCATTCTCCGAAACTTCCTTTGCTCCGGGGGTCGGTGTAGCGACGCTGGTCACTCCCAATGCCATCGCCTCGACCAAAACATTCCCGAACGACTCCGACCGGGAAGGTAATACCAATATACGTGCCCGCTTCAACACAGGAAACGGATTTTGCGAGTTACCGAAAAAAATGATATGACTTTCCAACTCTTTTTTCTGGCAATATTGTTTAAGAGCCTCCATTTCCTCCCCTCCGCCAAGGACCAAAAGCTTCAGATCCGGGTGAGACCTGCGAAGCTGCACCATAGCATCCAATAATAAAGTAAGATTCTTAATCAGGTTCAAACGGCCCACATAAACGATAAAATTTTCAGGCAACTCCAGGCCGGGATCTTCATTCGCCAATGCCCGGATATTACGAAGATCCATCGGATTATATATCCTTTTCAGCTTTTCCTCGGGTATCCCCCATCCCCGGAGCATCCCTTTGACTCCTTCCGAAACGGCTACAATCCGGTAAGCCTTGGGATACAAACATTTGGCCAGAAAAGGAAATATTCTGCCATGCATCCCTAATTTCTGGACGGAAGCATCAAAAAAATTATGCTGAGTGATGATAACACGGGTATCGACCTTCGCCAGGGATTTAGCCAGTAAGGCCATGATATTGGGAAAATCGGGTCCACTGAATAAATAGTCCGGCTTATTTTTTTTCAGGTACCTCATCAAGGGCAATAGCGCCTTTCTCAACTGGATATCCCCTAAGTCGACAACGGATACCGCTGCATCTATCTCAGGACGCAAATCGCCTTTATCGCGGGTGACGACCAAAGATACTTCACTCCCCAGACCTGCCAAATGATTGGCCAGGGTGATCATCACTCTTTCGACACCTCCGATATCGAAACTTGGAATAAACAATGAAATCTTTTTTCTCATCTATAAATCCGGTTCAAAAGCGATTAACATGAAACAATCCGTTTAAGCCGATAAATCAACTCTCGACGGGAATAGGTTCCTCCGATGTCGCCAACCTGTCATTGGCGGTAAAGAAAAATACGACAATGATATAAGTCAGAATCGGACTGACATAATCCGCCGTCCTCAAAAACAACACCAATATGGTGATAAACAAACAATTATTCAATAAAGAATAAGCGTTATCCATCCTTTTCGAACGATTCAGGTAAAACAGGAGGAAAAATAAGAACAAGCCGATATACCCATACTCAGACAAAATCTTAATATACATGGATCCGCCATCCAGGCGATTTAAAATAATGGTATCGTTGGTGATCTTGAAATGATCATTGATATAAGCATCGAAATTATTTTTATTTGTAAAAAATCCCGTTCCC
Source organism: uncultured Odoribacter sp. (assembly GCA_905204385.1). The sequence continues at coordinate 4,450 of CAJKZL010000187.1, forward strand.
AAATAATGATCGTTCGCAGCGTCCTTAGCAATCAGGAAATTGGAGATAATGGCGAAAGCAGAAAGATTTTCCACCGAAGTGGTCAAAGCTTCCCTCTCCGCAAACAAACTTTCGAATTTGTTTTTCATATTTCCCGGGATCACGAAAAAGATGGAAACCACAAATGCTACGATCAGTATCGAATAAAAAACGGAACGAAAATTAAAATTCAGTTGTTTCAGATAATAATACGAAAAGATAAGGAGCAGGCAAACATAAGCGGTAAAAGAAAACGTCAGCAAAAAAGCGATCGATATCACGATTTTTTGCTTCCGCGAAATAGGTACCAAAAACTCATCTTTGATGAAGAGATTCTGTTTAATCTGACTCATGCAAGGGAGAATAAGGCCTACAAAAAAAACAGGCTCCAGGGTTAAGGAATATACCTGCAGCAGTCCCATGGTGGTGACAATATTCCGGGGCACTCCGTCGATATAGGAAACATCGTACAAAATAGGAATATGCAACAAAAAACCGATCTCCTGAACAATAGCTATAATGGAAAAGATGTAGCAGCCTGTAATGTATTTTTTATAAACGTCCGGTAATTTATCCCTCCCCAGATAACTTACATAAGAATAGTATGCAATGATATAAATGCAAGTTCTGATGTAAGTCACAATATTGATCCCCTCCACTTTGTCGATGTTGATGACCGTCACAAATAAAGCATATATCAGCGCAAGAAACAAACCCCGGTGCAAATAAATTCTTCTCAGAGCGACAAGGACGACAAACAATAACAGAATACAAAATTGAGAGATGGAGACCGGTAAAAATTCAAAAACAATCCCGGAAGTAAAAATACCTCCCAAGGCAAGAAAATGGAGAATAGATTCGGTATTAAAATTTCTTAACGTCATGATGGTCGCATTCAGTGTTGAAATACCCTACTAGTTTTTCATCATTTTTTTCATTCTTATTTGGGTAACGACTGCTTTCGGCAATATCTTTTTCATACATTTCGCCACTCCGTTTCTGAGTCTGAACCGGGCAAACGACAAGTGATAATAAAATGATTTATAACTACCTGTTACTCTGGCATTTTCTATAAAAAATAAATTCTGCTGAGTAGAAGAAATCCCTGATTCCGCATCAAAAATAGACATACAGACCGGGATATACAAAAATTCGCATTCTTTTTTCAGGTAGAGCCGGTAGAAAAAATGGTAATCTGCAGCTATCCGGAAAGAGGTATCGAATAAATATTCCTTCATCAGGGAAGTACGAACCAGCGTGGAGGGATGAAAAATAGGAAAATACCGGTTAAACCCGCTTAAATCGTCAGGTTTTTTTTCTACATTTCCCCAGGCATATTTAAACATGATATTCCCATAGATCACTCCTGTCCGATTTTCTATAGCGGAATGAAAAACTTCTTCCAGCACGGTGGAACCGCAATATTCATCGCCGCAATTAATAAATGAAATCCATTCTCCCCGGGCCTGACGGATTCCTTTATTCATGGCGTCATAGATACCTCGGTCTTTTTCGCTTATCCAATAATCGATCCGGGAAGCATACTTTTGGATAATTCCGACCGTACCGTCGTTGCTTCCCCCATCGATCACAATATATTCGATATTCGCATAGGTTTGGCCGAATACGCTTTGCATTGTTCGTTCGATACAATCGACCGCATTATACGAAACGGTAACAACCGATACCAGAGGCATTATTTTTTCCATATCGTTTCTTTTTGCCCGGGCCGTAAGATCGGTTCTTCCGGCTAAGAAGGCTATATCGTCATTTATTCCAAATCCCTTTTGCTCTCCTGCCGAGGATTTTTGAAACCTGTATTTTCAACAACACGGCAGGCAATAAACTAAAAATAATAGAAGCCAGGACAATCCCCTGCACACCCCACAATCTCCCCAGATAAAGTGCCAGCGGAATACTTCCGGCCGTACCGATCAGATAGACATACAATTGCACTTTTACTTTTCCGATACCGTTGATGATAAAAGCATGCAAATTATTCCATACGTT
>CAJKZL010000188.1 GCA_905204385.1 uncultured Odoribacter sp.
TAGAGAAATTGGTGATCACCGTTGCCTTGGGGGTTTCCAATTCCAGTTCGATTTCTTTTACGGTTTTTCCTTTCGGGCCTCTCACTTTGTTGTCCCTCCAGTTTTCTTTGCGGTATTCCGATTTCAGGGAACCGATGTATTTTTCCACTAAGGGTTTCACAGTTTCTTCGTCGATGTTTCCGACAATAAAGAAAGTGAAGTCGCTGGCGTCTTTGATCCGGTCCCGGTAAACCTGCTCTATTTTCTCCAGGTCTATTTGTTTCAGGTAGTCCTCGTTGAAAATAAGGCTGCGGGGGCTATAATTGCTCATGATCATTTTAAGGGAATCCTGCATGAACTTTTTCGGATTCTTGATGATATTCGGGAGCATGGCTTCCTGGCGGTTCATGATCGAGGCGAATACTTCTTTGTCGAAACGGGGCTTTTCGAACCGCAGATACAGCAATTGCAGCATAGTTTCGAAATCCTGAGGAGTAGAGCCTCCGCCGACGGCTTCCGACATACCGCCGATGTTAACGCTGCAGGAGGCCATTTTGCCCGTTAATGCTTTTTGCAGGCTGATGGCGTCGAAATCGCCGAGTCCGAAGGCTGCGGTAAAGCCGGCGGCATTATCGGCCGAAGCCAGCATGTCGACATCGTACAGGGAGGTCCCTCCTTTGCTGTAGGAGGTTAGGGAAACATTGTCCTTCTCGTAGTCGGCTTTGCGGAATACCACCTTCGCTCCGTTTTCCAGCGTCCATTCCACTGCGTCGAATTGGGGTAATTTCTTGGTTTTTACAATTTCCGAACCGGCTAGTTCCTCGGTGATGAGGTCGGTGTCGTTTACGGCGTCGTGATAAGGATCGACGGGAGCCTGGGCCACTTTATCCATAATGGCAAAAGCTTCTTCGCGGGTCAGGTGTTTGGTATCCTCCGACGGGCCGGTGATCGTAATCACCTGGTTCTTGCCGGTATTCCATTCTTTGGCTTTGGCATTCACTTCTTCTACCGTAATGGTGGGAATGATCTGTTTGGCAAATTGATAATAGTATTCGAAATCCACCATGGGTTCCTGTTCCAGGAAGTGGTTTTGCATATCACCGATAAAGCTTTCGTTGTCGGTTTTATCTTTTTCTTTATAAGCCGACTCCAGACCGACCAGCATATTGGTTTTCATCCGTTCCAGTTCGCTGTTCGTAAAACCATACCGTTTGATCCGTTCGTTTTCGGTCAGTATGGTTTCGAGGGCGAGTTCTTCCTGATTGGGCTTTGCCGTCGTGGAAACGCTGTAAACGTTATATCCCCTGACCAGGCCGCCGAAGCCGATGCTGCCTCCCAGGAAAGGAGGATTGGCCTGCTGCATGATTTCGCCGATACGGGTACGCACCATGCTGTTGTAGAAGGAAATGATGATATTGTCCTTCAGATAAGCATGGGTATTCTTCTGGGCTGCCGGAGTCTCGGGCAGAATGGTCATTACCTGGATATTCGAAGATTGTGCTTCCTTGTCGGTGGCGACTACGAAATAAGTTTCGTCGTGAGCAGGGATTTCGAAGAAAGGACGGGGTTCCGGATTTTCAATGGCGGGAATACTGGAAAAAATGTCTTTGATGCGTTGTTCCATCCTCTTTACGTCGAAGTCGCCTACGATGGCGATCGCTTCCAGATCGGTCCGGTACCATTTGTGATAAAAATCCTTGATGGTTTGGTAGTCGAAATTCTTAATGACGTCCAGCGATCCGATGACATCGCGGATGGCATATTTAGAATCTTTGAACATCACGGGAAAGAGCTGCTTTTGCATCCTGAATCCGGCATTACGGCGGGTTCTCCATTCTTCCGAGATCACTCCCCTTTCGTCGTCGATCTCTTTGTCGTCCAGCGTCAGATAGTAAGACCAGTCGTGGAGGATCATCAGGCAAGTGTCCAAAAGCGCTTCGTTTTCAGTGGGCACGGAACTCAGATTATATACCGTTTCATTATGGGCGGTGTAAGCGTTGACATTTTCCCCGAAAGCTACCCCATATCTTTCCATGGTGGTAATGATTCCCTTGCCCGGAAAATTTTTTGTTCCCTGGAACGCCATATGTTCCAGGAAATGGGCGAGCCCGTCCTGATCGTCGTTTTCCAGTAATGCACCGGCATTGCGGATGATATAAAAACTGGCCCGGTTTTTAGGTTCCTCGTTGTGGCGGATATAATACGTGATGCCGTTGGGCAGTTTACCCACAACGATAGTCGGATCCTGCGGCAGGGGATCCTGAAGATTCACCTGGGCGAAAATCCCCTGAATAGACAGGAGGCAGGAGAGAGAAAGGAGAATAAATAACTTTTTCATATTTGGTTTATTTTATGTCTTTGAAACAAAAGTAGTTTTATTTACGATTTAATATAAACGGAACAAAGGGTTTAACTTAAATTTAATGGACTCTTCCCGAATAGCCGGACTTATTCAGAAACGGAAGAGAATATTTTAACATTTAGATGCTATGAGAGATACTTTATCCTTTTTGCGCCGGGTGACGGCATGGGAAAATGCCGTTGGCATTCCGGATACCGAAGGAGTGGTCATCAAGATAGCCATCACTTTGGGGATTGCCATACTGTTGTATGTCGTTTCCCGTAAATGGCTTTCCAAGGTATTGAAAAAAGTGGTCGGTAAAACGAAAAATACCTGGGACGATATTCTTTATGAACAAGGTTTTTTCCGGAAATTATCGGCTTTGATTCCCCCTTTCACGGCTTATGTCGTCCTGTCGTTTATCGACTGGCATTATAAATACATTTTCCGCAGATTGGTAGACGTCTGGCTGATCATCGTGCTTTTGTTTATTTTGGTGGCTTTGTTGAATGCGATCAACCGGATCTATGAGAGTTATCCGATATCGAAAAACCGTCCCATTACCTTTTTTATCCAGTTGATCAAGGTCTTCCTCTATACGGTGGTAGTCATTAGTGTGGTCAGCGTACTGGTCAATAAGTCGCCGGAACATCTGATTGTCGGATTGAGTGCTTTTGCTGCCGTGCTGCTGTTGATTTTCAAAGATTCCATTCTCGGTTTTGTGGCCGGTATCCAGCTCACTGCCAACAAAATGATCCGTATCGGCGACTGGATACAAATGGATAAAAACAATGCCAATGGCACCGTGCTTGAAATCAATTTGTATACGGTGAAGGTACAAAATTGGGATATGACCATTTCCACCATCCCTACCTATCAGTTGGTGTCCGATTCGTTCACCAACTGGCGTGGGATGCAGGAATCCGATGGAAGGCGGATTATGCGGAGCATCAACATCGATATCCATTCGGTTCATTTCCTTTCCCACGACGAAATCCAGAAATTTACCACTTCCGCTTTTCTGAAAGATTACATCGACCAGATGTTGCAAAAGCTGGGGAACATCAATAAGGATAAAATGACCGTACTCGACGAACGAAAGCTTACCAATATCGGTATTTTCCGTTATTATATGGACGTTTGGCTGGAAGCTAATCCGGATATCAATGTCAATATGACCCACATGGTGCGCCAGCTACAGCCGGGTCCTACCGGTATGCCCATTCAGATTTATTGCTTTTCGGCAAATAAAGAATGGGTGCATTACGAAAAAATACAGTCCGATATTTTCGACCACATTATGGCGGTGATTCCTGAGTTCGGACTGAAAGTATATGAATACAGTGTTTATAAGCCCGGAGAAGAGGGGATGGAGGGATAGAGGATAAAATAAGAACAGGAAAATAATTTTTTCTGTCGTTGTTTGATTTTAATTGATTATATTGGCTTTCGTTTAAAAGCTTATATGATATGAAATCATTATTGCCCGGGATTTTATTCTTAAGTATAGTCCTGCTGACAAGTTGCAGAGATAAAAATTATGTGAACGGTGAAATCATCCTCATCGATGATTTTGAGCGATCTTTGCAGTTGAGCGGAGAAGAGATTGTGTTGGATAGTCTCTATGCAGGTACAATGTCTGTCTATGATTCGTTAATAATCTTATCCTCTGCATATCCCGATCACAAACTCATGAGGGTGTTTAATCTGAACACTTGTCGATGGTGTGCATCTTTGTACCCCCAGGGAAGAGGGCCCGGTGATTTCTATGAATTATCTTATTATAACCAGTTTGTAGAAGAAAATGGAGAGGTAAAATTGTGGGTGAGGGATGTAATAAACGAACGTTTTATGCTGTTGAATTTATCCCGTTCGATAGAAGAGCAAAGAGATTGTTTCGATTACTCTTTACAGATACCCTGGAGGGAGAATTGGAAGGAGCCGTTTACCGTTTTGTTTATGTTGGATACAAACCTTATGCTATGCCGGGATCAAAACGAATTCTTGTTTCAGGAGGGAAACGATTATTCGTTGGGTAAATTTCGTATTTATGAAGACAATTTTCAGAATGAAATCCAGGAATTCGATTTATATCGGAAGCCTCTGGTGAACCCGTCGGTAGGTAGGGGAAATCGTTTCCTGTTATATTCCATAGACCGGTTAAAACCCGATGGAAGTATGGTTGTCATGGTGATGGAGCATTTGATGCAAATCAATTTGCTGGATCTGAAAACTGCCCGGCTAAAAGCGTATCGTTTTAAGCATAGTCCGGATTTTCAGGATTTGGCGACAAAAAAGCAACAAAAGTATTTTTATTGGGATGTCGGTGTCGATGACAAGTATATATATGCTTTATTTTCTGATCAGGAAGCAGAGGAACATTTCCTCGGATCGGATATTGTACATGTTTTCGACTGGAAAGGAAAGCCGGTGTGCGAAATCAAGCTGGATCATAAATTTGTCCATTTTGTAGTCGATCCCAAAAATCACAGGTTGTATGGAAAAACGGGTTTGGAAGAAATCTATGTTTATCAGGCCGATGCTTTGTATGGATCGAATCATGAGAATACTTCCAACCTCATTGGGGATCTTTCGATAGGGCCTCCACCGCTTGCTCCGGACATGGGTATTCTTGCTTCAGATGCAATCTGTGGTGAGGTATGAGAAAATAAAACTTATGTAATGGATTTTGAAATGTAATTCATCGGCAGGAAATAAGCTTTATACTTGTCTTCCTGTCGTACAAAATAGAGTAATTGTGCCGCAACCTGGCACAATATTTTTGTTTTTCTTTCTGTCTTGCCGGAATCGTTTATTTTCTGGTTTTTTTATTGTAATTTTGAAGGCTTAAAAAGGAATACATGGGCAAAGAGAAGGTAAAGCTTTGGGATAAGCTGAAGTATAAATACAAATTGTCGGTGGTCAACGAGACTTCCTACGAGGAAGTATTGAAATTCAGGCTTTCCCGCTTGCATGTACTCATGGCTTTGAGCTTTCTGGCCGTGGTCTTGATGACGCTGACCATCCTGTTGATTGCTTTTACCGGATTGCGGGAATTTATCCCGGGTTATCCGGATGGTAATCTGCGCCAGTTGATTGTGGAGAATTCCATTCGTGTCGATTCTTTGCAGGAGGAATTGCTGAAGAGAGACCGTTTTCTCACCTCCATCCGCACAGTGTTGAGCGGGGGAGATACAGTGAGTAGCCGGGAGGTTCGCAAAGATTCCCTGAAAAGCGGGGCCGATACCATGGAGTTTAAGCTGAGCGAACAGGAAAGCGAATTTCGTTCGGATATCGAGGAGAGAGAACGTTTCAATCTGGGCTTTGGCCTGAAAGAACAGAACAAGGAGTATTATCATTTTTTCCCTCCCGTGGAAGGAATCATCACTCAGAGTTTTGACGAAAAAGGCCGTCATTATGGGACCGATATCGTAGCCAAGGCTAATGCCAAGGTGGCGGTGGTACTCGACGGGGTTGTCGTTTTTACCGATTGGACGGTTAAAACCGGATATGTGATTCAGGTGTAGCATGCCAATGACTTGCTGTCCGTCTATAAACACAATTCCACTTTGTTGAAAATACAGGGTGATTATGTCAGGGCCGGGGAAGTCATTGCCATTGTCGGGAATACCGGGGAGGATTCCAGCGGACCTCACCTGCACTTTGAATTGTGGAGAGCCGGAAATCCGTTGAATCCGGAAGATTTTATTAAATTCAAGTAAACCGGAGGTGTCGGCGTTCAGGGATTTGAAGACGGCATCCTCACTTTGTGACGAAAAAAATGAAACATATTGCCATACTGGGATCGACCGGTTCTATCGGAACGCAAACATTGCAAGTTGTCGAGGCTAATCCCGACCGCTTTTGTGTAGAAGTGCTGACAGCGAATAATAATGTGGAATTGTTGATTCAGCAGGCCCTGAAGTTCAGGCCCGATTGTGTGGTCATTGCCAATGAAGAAAAATATGCCCGGTTGCAGGAGGCTCTCCGCAACGAGGATATCAAAGTTTATGCCGGGGCGGAAGCCATCGCCCAGGTGGTCGCCCTCTCTTCGGTAGAATTGGTGGTCACGGCCATGGTGGGCTACAGCGGTTTACTCCCTACGGTGAGCGCTATCTAAGCCGGGATAGATATCGCCAGCGCCAACAAGGAGG
>CAJKZL010000189.1 GCA_905204385.1 uncultured Odoribacter sp.
AGCAGCCGCAGCATCTTTCAACACGGAAATGGATTTGATGTCTTCAGGCGATATATTGCCGATGCCATCGGTAAAAATGGTATTTTGTAAATTTGTACCCCCTACGCTGATTGTCGGCACCGCCCCCTGCATTTCCATGCCGTCTACGATCCATATCGGATCCATATTGCCGGAAATGGAATTGAGCCCGCGGATTCTAATTTGGGCATGCTCTCCAGGCCGTCCGGAAATATTCATAACACTGCCTCCCGGCAATTGCCCCCTTAGCACCTGATCGATACTCGTTGCTCCCGATTCGGCAATTTTCTGGGCTGTGATGACGGAAACAGAACTCGTCATGCGCTCTTTACGGATGGTTTGATAACCGGTAACCACCACCTCATCCAAATTCTGTCGGTCTTCTTTCATCACTACGATCATCGGTTCCTGTCCATGGAAAGCGACTTCCTGCCTTTCCATTCCAACAAACGAAAAACAGATGATCCATTCCTCCTTTCCCGGCAATTCCATTTCAAACTCTCCCTCGATATTAGTGGAAACCCCTAATTGAGTTCCTTTTACAGACACAGACACTCCCGGCAAAGGCTGCCCACGACGATCATACACCCGACCCTTGACTTTTTCCGCCACTTGCGGTCGGGCAAAGTTTTTTCTAGCCGAAGGTTTGATAATCACCACATCATTTTCAACCTCATACGACAAATCCGTACCTTTCAGCAATACGTTCATCAAATCTTCGACACTTGCATTCACGACAGAAAAATTCCGTTTTCCGTAAACATCGACCTCCTCTACCCGATACAAAAAACGAAGGTTTGTCTTTTGACGGACACAGTTGATGATTTCATTAATGGTAGCGTTCTTTAGCTCCAACGTGAGAGGCATTGCCTGAAAATAGCCGTTGGCCTGTAAAGAAAAAGCAGTCAGCAGTAATAAGTATAAACTTAGCTTCACCCCGCATAATAGAAATTGCTTTCTTTTCATAATTTTAAGTTTGGCTGTTAGTATATAGATTCATAAACACCTGGAAATATCCGGGAAACCCCGTAAGCATCCGCCGCATTTTTATTTTACAGAACGCACGATGACAGTATGATTCTTGATTTCAAATTTAATCTTAGTAGCTTTTTCCAGCATTTTGAAAATAAGGGTATAGTCCTCATATTTTTCCAGATCACCGGTAAAATGAAACCCCTTCACTTCCGGGTCGGCGTAAAAGATATCTAAATTATACCACCTTCCCAGACGAAGTAAAATGGTTTCCAGTTCGGCCTCTTCAAAAAGAAATTGGCCGTCTTTCCAGGCGGAAACCCGGGAGGCCTTCACCGGATGGATTTCAATCGGTCCGCCGGCAAGGGAATAGATAGCTTGCTGGTCGGGCTGCAAGATCACTTCCTGTTGCCCGTGGCACACTTTTACCGATCCTGTATTTAAGGTTGTATAGATTTCCTTTTCCTCGGGGTAAGCTTGTACATTAAATCCGGTTCCAAGGACTTCGATGCTCAACCGGTCGGCAGCCTCTACGATAAAAGGGTGCAAGGTATCTCTGCGAACCTGAAAATAGGCTTCCCCTTCGAGATATACGCGGCGCTGACCCGAACGAAAATACACAGGATAGCGCAATCGGGAATCCGAGTTAAGCCAGACATCCGTTCCATCCGCCAATGTCAACCGATATTCTCCTCCCCGCGGCACTTGCAGCAGATGATACACTTCTTCCTGCCGGTTCTGAGCGGAATCGATCCCGGTATAAATTACCCGCATTCCATCATTTTGCAGGGATACACCATTTCCGAACACCATTTCCCTGATGACGGAATCCTGTAACTGTATCTTTTCCCCGTGCTGGGTAATCAAAAGGGCTTTAGCCCCCCCGGTAACGACCATCACTTCCTCTTCCGGAAGTTCGTCCCTGCCAGCTTCCCGGTACAACAAACCGCCTCCGATACAGAACAATAAGAACAGGAATGCTGCCACTTTCCGGTAAGGGAATCGTTGTCCCGGTTTATTCCGGCAGACGGAAGAAGTGTGACCCAACTTGCAACTCAGTTGTTCCCAGGCCTGGTCTGTATCGATCTTTAATGCAAAATCCTCGCGTTCCGTTTCGGTGTATTCCCGGCAAGCCGACTCATATAATAAGCGGTTCTCCCCGGAAGCCATTTGCCATTTGTGTAACTTTTCCCTTTCCACATCCGGCAATATGCCGATCAGCTCACGGGCAACCGACTCCGAAAGACGATAATAAAAAGAATAATCCGTCATAAGAATACATTTTCATGTTATCTAATGACAGAACACACCAAAATTTAAAAAGGATGAATAAGGATGAGTCTTTTTCAGATTTTTCTCATTAGCATTACCAGCAATAAGTAGTCGTATTTGCCTAATTTACTCTTCAGAGTCCTCAGAGCATTATATTTCAGTGTTTTTACCGTCGCTACCGAAATACCCAATAAACCGGCTATTTCCTTGTTTTGTTTCCCCTTAAGCACTAAATTCATAATCTTAGCACTCTGTAAAGGCAACGAATTCACCGCCTCGGAAATTATACGGAATGTTTCCTCCCGCACAAGCTGACTGCAAAAAAAATTTTCCGAAGAAACCAGTTCCAAACGGGAACACTCGATGTTGTCCTTTTTATCCCGGAGATAGTTGAGGCTAAGATTTTTTACCGCTACATATAAAAAAGTTTTCAAATCGGGTATATCCCGGTAGGAATCCCTTTTTTCCCACAATTTCAAAAAAGCTTCCTGGGCAATATCTTCAGCAGCCGAAGCATCCCGCGTATACCTGTAAGCAACGCTACACATCGAAACATAAAATCTCCGGAAAATAGCTTCAAAAGCTTTCTTGTTTCCTAATCTGATTTGCTCAAATAAAACGGTATCCTCCATAACTCTGATTCCCTTCCTAAACGAAAGGCAATATAAAAATTATATCAGAAAAACAAGCAGCAATCAGTCGACTATTTTACGCTCCCAGCGTAACATCATGTATTTCAATATAAAATAAGTACTTAGATTAGTTCTCCTCGAAAAGTGAAAATTATATCCGATCCCTGATCCGGCAAAAAGGCAGAAGAACAGCGTTTATTGCAGCCGCTCACCATTCTTTCAAAGGGATTTGCAACAGCCGGCTTCGGGTGGTGATATCGGCTGTCCTCAGTTTATCGATCATCCGGATCAGTTTGGCCGAACTGATTTGCAGGATACCGGGACGGATATAAACCGCTTTGAGATTTTGCGTTCCGTATATTCTGTCTAAACGGTTAAACCAAGTGGGCCGGATCAATGTAGGCTTATAATTCCTGTCCAACAAAAGACATACAAAAAATTGCCCCCGGAAATAAAAATCGCCCACTTGGCGAATGGCCTCCCATTCAATTTCTTCCCGGATCACCGACAATTCCGTAATGCCCGTTTCGGTCAGGATCAGATAAGGATTACGGTCGAACCAAATACCTATCCCATAGATCAGACAAAAACCGGATAAGATGATGAAACACCAGCCGGCAGTCGTATTGTCCGTATACCGGAGAAACCATCCTCCTGCCACCGCAAACAAGGGGCTCAGGAGCGCAATTATCCTGGCTTTGCTTTTCGACTGATATATCACCACCTTATTCGTCATCCGGCCTATTATTCTTCAACAGCTTGCTCATTTACGTCTTCTTCGGACACCATAGTAAGCGTAATATCCGTATTTTTCTCCTGATCCAGAATTTTTTGCAGCAATTCGGCAACTTCTGTTTCGCCCATTTGTTTTGCAAACTCGACCAGCGCACCGTAAGAGGCAATCTCATAATGCTCTGTTTTTTGGCCGGCCATCACCAGACCGGCATCCCGGGTAAAGGAATCTTTTTCGGTGTCTTTGATAATGCTCCGGGCTTCTTTCACCAGCCCTGCCATGGCTTCACATTTCTTTCCTTCGGCTTTCTCTCCCATTTTTTCAAACACCTGTTCGAGAATTTGAATCTGTCCTTCGGTTTCCTGGGTATGTTTTACGAAAGCTTTCGCCAATTTCTCGCTTGTCGCAGCTTCGGCCATTTCCGGCAATGCCTCGGTCAAAGCCTTCTCAGCCCAATAAATGTCCTTCAACTGATCGATGAAAAATTCCCTGAATTTACCACCCTCCATCCGAGGATTGGACTTTTTCTGATTTTTACTTTTTGTTTCCATAATTTTCTTTTTTAATGATTGTGATGTAATAATTTTTCCGGAAGCCTGTTAAAGTGCTACCGCAAAAGACAACGCCTGAACTCTTGCCGGTGGTCTCTGTCCGCAGAAAAGCTTCGGTGAATAGTCGGGCCGATCATTGCACTTTCGGAATTTTCCTGATTTCCAGGCTTGCCTGGGTTCGAGGGCAAGGAGATCGCATTTCCACGTCGAAATGCTCAGTCAACTGTGGGGCGACCTTATGTATGTGTTAAACGAAATGTGAAGATAAGGGGTTGAGCGTTTCCATTTAAACTAACTTATTTTGTGTAAAAAATGAACAGGACGCCCATAAAATACCGGAGCCGGTCCCCTAACTTATTCTAAGGGGACCGGCTCCGGTATTTTACATCGATCGGACAGGGAGGGTTATGGAGTGATTTTCATTACAAAGCCCCCGCCAGGTGCCAAATGAATCTTCAACTTTTGTCCTGCCGTCAAATCCAAAAATTCTCTTTTATAATCCTTGGCCACCCGACCGGCATTGACGCCATCCTTGAAAAGTTCGGCCCGATAGTTTCCCGAGGGCAGGAACGATAAATCGATTTCTACATCACGGGCTTCCCAGTCGGTCAATCCTCCAACATACCATACTCCGTTTTTTTGTCGTGCGATAACGATATATTCACCGATATTCGCTTGTAAAGGAAGGGTATTGTCCCATACGGTAGGGATTCCGGCAATAAAAGAAGTACACTCTTCCTCCTTGTCGTAGTTAGTAGGCGAATCGCAAAGCATATTCAAAGGAGATTCGAATACTACGTATTCAGCCAACTGCCGGCAACGGGTGCCCTGACTCATCGGCTCTGTATAGACGGCACGGAAATTTTCCTTATTGGCATTATTCATCGCTCCCTGAGTATAATCCACAGGCCCCGCCATCATGCGGATAAAAGGGAAAGTCACATCATAGGTCACCTGATCCATATCCTTTGCCGCCCATTTCACCTCTTCCAGTCCGAATACTCCTTCAAAATTAATGGCATTCGGATAGGTGCGCTGCAAACCGGTAGGCTTGTATGTACCGTGCAAATCGATCAGCAGCTTATATTTCGCTCCGGTAGCTGCAGCCCTGCGGTTGAAATCCACAGCAATCTGATCGTCACGGTCCATAAAGTCGATTTTGAAACCCTTTACTCCCATTTCGGAATAGTGTTTACATATCCGGTCCATCTCCTTGTCGAATGCCAGATATCCTGCCCACAGAACGATGCCTACATTTTTACGGTCGGCATGGGCGATAATCTCCTGCAAGTCGATTTCGGGAACGATCTGCATCAGGTCGGCCGCTCCGGGAACGGACCAGCCCTCGTCGAGGATCACATACTCGATCCCATGACGGGAAGCAAAGTCGATATAATGTTTATAAGTTTCAGTATTGATGCCGGCAGGAAAATCTACATGATAAAGATTCCAGTTATTCCACCAATCCCAAGCCACTTTTCCCGGTTTTATCCATGAGAAGTCCGAAAAACGAGCGGGACTTGCCAGCCGATAAACCATATCGTTATCGAGCAATTGCTTATCCTCCGTAGCGACCACAGTCACACGCCAGGGAAAGGCAGTCTCTCCCTCAGCCTTGGCGATATAATCCTTGCGGGATTTCACCACTCCTTTGAGTCCCCTGACTTCAGGTACAATCCGATCCGGATAGGCGGCAAATACTCCTTTCAAGCCGGATTTTCCGTTTTCGCAGGTAAGATACATCCCCGGATAACTCATCAGGTCAGCCTCTGTGATACAAATCTTTTTCCCCCCGGGCATTTCAGCCAACAGCGGCAGAAATGCCAATTGTCCCTCTACCCATTCCGAAAGGGCATGATGAGAATAGGTACTCTGAAAACAACTATAAAAAGGATCCGGCTTCCCGTCGTTCATACGCCCTTTGGGATAAGCAGCATAAACCTTCGAATCGCCGGGCAAACCGAAAACAGCCCGCTCGCTTTTCACTTCAAAGGGTTTCTTCAGATGAGATACAAACCGATAGGCAGCCCCGTCGGCATAAGCCCGGAACACCAGGCTGTAGCCTCCTTTGAAATCGAGGGTAAGCTCGCCGCAGTTATCCTCTATGGTATTTTTCCGGTATAAAGGAGGCCGAATGATCTCTTCGATATTTCTGCGCCTTACCTTCACCACGCGGGGACGTACACCGAAAATACGACCATCGGTCAAAGTCATCGAAATCACCGAAGGAGTAATCATCATTTCTCCTTCATGCAACACGCAATAGGATATGTTTTCGTTGCCGACC
>CAJKZL010000190.1 GCA_905204385.1 uncultured Odoribacter sp.
AAATACACTCCTAATCCACGCCGGCTCAGGGACTGGATTTCCGTGCCGAAGTCCAACGGATACGAGTCGTTGCAAACCACCGTACTGGGTCCGCGAAACCGCTGGGTGGAAGTACAGATCCGCACCGAACGCATGGACGAAATTGCAGAAAAAGGGTTTGCAGCCCACTGGAAATACAAAGGCGGATCGTCCGACAGCATTATAGAAAACTGGCTGAACGAATTAAGGGAAATTCTCGAAAGCAATGAGAAGAATGCAATAAACCTGCTGGACGATATGAAAATCAATCTTCAGGACAAAGAGGTGCATGTATTTACTCCCAAGGGCGATTTGATTACGTTGCAGGCAGGTGCCAGCTTGCTGGATTTTGCCTATGCCATCCATTCGAACATCGGGAATAAATGCGTAGGAGGCATTGTAAATAATAAAAACGAAACCCTGAAGTATGTGCTGAAAAACGGAGACCAGATCTCGGTGATCACTTCCGGTAATCAGCAACCTAAAGCCGATTGGCTGAATTTTACCGTTACCTCGAAAGCCCGGAATAAAATCCGCCAATACCTGAATGAGGAGATAAACCACCAGGCAGACATCGGCAAAGAAACCTTGATGCGACGCTTGAAAAACTGGAAAATCGAGTTTAACGACGAAGTGATCCGGAAACTCATGACGCACTATAAATACAAATTTGCACTCGATTTGTATCACGGCATTGCCATCGGAAAGCACGACCCTTCGGAAATCAAGGAAATCCTGACCCAAACCGAAGAAAAACCGGCTCCGGTGCCCCCGGTCCACGACATCCGGGTGGTGAAACCTAAAAAACTGGAAGAGGACGTTTTATTGATCGATAAAAATGTCGATAATGTAGAATATAAATTTGCCCGATGCTGTAATCCGGTGTATGGGGACGACATCATCGGCTTTGTATCGATCGGCGAAGGGATCAAGGTCCACAGTCGTCAATGCAAAAATGCCCTGGAACTAATGCGCCGTTATCCCTATCGGATAGTCAAAACGCAATGGACCAACGATGGAGCCAACTCTTATCAAACCATACTGACGTTGACAGGGAAAGACGATGCCGGGATCATCACCAAGATCACCGAGCTGGTGGGCAAAGATCCTCACGCCACGTTACGGGCCATCGCCATCAATTCGGCCGAAGGGATTTTCGACGGGAGCATCACCGTGCTGATCGACAATACGGAACATCTCTCCCAATTGATATCCCGCCTGAAACGTGTCCCCGGCATTCTGAAAGTGAACCGCCACGATTCGATGATGGACAATTAAAAAATTCAGCACGTTCAGCAAGCCGCTCCGGCTCCTCTGCCGTCGAGGCATAAGAGCCGGAAGCGGCTTTTTCGTCGTCACGGCTTTCTGAATTTATCATCGGGACAGGCTTTAACGTGTTGTTAACTTTCTTTCTGAATCAAAAACAATATATTCGCAGCAAACGTTAAAAAGCTGCAAACTCTCTTTAATCATTAAAAATATATTGAAATGAAGCAATTTTTATTCCTCTTCATGCTGAGTGCTTTTTTTTCATTAAAAGCTCAGGATGTCAAAGAATGGCTGACCTTATCCCCCATCCCGGTGGATAAACCGGCCTTAAGCGAAGTGAAGAATGTAAAGGACCAGACGTTTACCGATGCGATGCTGACCGAATATGCCGGTTTGAATATCTGGAATCTGGTGCCAGACGCCGATCCGGGCGAAAATGAATTTCACGCATTGAAATGGACTCTCGCCCGAATGGATGGAGATACGGTAGTGGCCGCCAAAGAAAAAAAACTCAGCCTTCAATATTATGCAGCTTATTTTACCAATCCGGAATGGCTGAGCGGTTCTTTCGGATTCCGGATCACCGGCAATGCCGAAATCTTTATCGACGGAGTAAAAAAGGCCACCGTCAACAGCAACCTTCCCACCACCAAAGTGGTTCATGGGGAATGGCTTCCGGGCAAGCACACCCTTATCGTTAAAATGCTTAGCGAGGGAGGAAAAGTGCTGTATGGAAACTTCAAAGCCGATAAGGAGTTCGCCGATGCGGTAACCTCTTTCTCGGTATCACCGAAAAGGGGAAAAACGATTTATGACATTTTAAACGGCAAAAATGTTTATCAGTTGCAGGTATCTCCCTCTGGCCGCTACAGTCTGGTGGGAATCAGCAGCACCGCAAACGGTAAAACCATATACAATACCTATGTTTACCGGATTGCCGATAAAGAAATCGTCTATACGTTTTATGGAGCCAATGTCGGAAGCCTGCAATGGATACCGGGAAAAGACCAGCTATCTTTCCTACAGAAGGAAGGCGACGGACAAACTTTATATGCCTACGACCTGGAAAAACGGCAACAAACCCGTCTTATCCGGGAAGACCGGCAAATCAAAGGCTACACCTGGTCACCCGACCGCAGTTACCTGATCTACTACGACAACGAAAGCTATGCCGACCCCAAATGGGAATTGCGCAAACTTGCCGGCATACAGGATCGTCAAGCCTATTTCCGCAATCGGGCTTATCTGTGCAAATACGATTTCGCCACCGGATTGCACTCCCGTATCACCTGGGGCAATCTCTCGACTTCACTTATGGACATCAGCCC
This sequence comes from uncultured Odoribacter sp., assembly GCA_905204385.1. The sequence goes on from CAJKZL010000190.1 coordinate 2,616, forward strand.
GGACGGACAAAAATTATTGTTCTCGACTTCACGCCCGGCTTATACCGAATATCCTTTCAACTAGCAGGACATTTACCTGATGGATGTGGCCACTCAAAAAATCGATACCTTATGGAAAGACAGACTCTACAGCATCCAATGTACTTTTTCGCCTGACGGGAAGAAACTACTGGTTCAGGGCGGTCCGTCGGCTTTCGGGAAACAAGGCGAAAACATAGGAAAGCATCGGGTTGCCAATCAATATGACGTACAACTTTACATTTATGACCTGAAGACCCGGCAAGCCGACGCCATCACCCGTAATTTCGATCCGTCCGTCGAGAGTGCCTACTGGCATAAAAACGGGAAGATTTATATCAAAGCGACCGAAGCGGATTTCGTACGGCTTTATCGTTATGCCGACGGCCGATTCACCCGGATTGACTGTCCCGGAGACCTGATTCTCCAAACCAGCTATGCGCAGGATGCAGAAGAAATGATGTACACCGCCTCCAATACCGACTATCCTCCCCGCATTTACACCCTGAATTTAAATAGCCTGCAGGCAGAGTTGTGGGAAAACCCGGCTCAGGAACAATACCGGAATATTGTATTCGGCGAAATGAAGGACTGGGATTACCAATACAAAAAAGGAAGCCTGATCGACGGCCGGTATTATTTACCTGCCGACTTCGACCCGCAGAAAAAATATCCGCTGATCGTATATTATTATGGAGGAACTACTCCGGTGGCCCGCAGCTTCGGCGGACGATGGCCGTTCAATCTATATACCGCCAACGGCTATGTGGTATATGTCCTACAACCTTCCGGAGCGATCGGATATGGACAGGAATTTTCGGCCCGGCATCAGAATAACTGGGGGAAAATTACCGCCGACGAGATCATTGCTTCAGTGAAGGCGTTCACCAAAGCCCATTCTTTTATCGATCCTGCCCGCATCGGCTGCATGGGAGCTTCTTACGGAGGATTTACCACCGAATACCTGACGACGCAAACCGATATTTTTGCCTGTGCGATCTCGCATGCAGGCATATCGTCCATCGCCGGATACTGGGGTGAAGGCTATTGGGGTTACGGATACAGCACCAACGCTTCGGCCCATGCCTATCCCTGGAATCGCCGGGATATTTACGTAGATCAAAGTCCCCTGTTCAATGCCGACAAAGTGAAAGTGCCGATCCTTTTAATTCACGGAACCAAGGATGTCAATGTGCCCACCGGACAAAGCATTCAATTTTACACGGCCCTGAAGCTGTTGGGCAAGGATGCCGAACTGGTATTTCTCAAGGATGCCGACCATGCTGTGGTGGACTACAATCAAAGGATATTGTGGAACAACACTATACTGGCTTATTTTGCCAAATACCTGAAAAATCAGCCGGCCTGGTGGGAACATCTCTACAAGGATTTAAACCTTTAGGACGTCAGGACGTACAGGAAAGAAAAGAGCGAAAAATCAAGAAGGAAGAATAAAATCCAAGGGTTATTTATACCTTTGCAGAAATTAAAATAAAATCAATAAAAATATGAATATCACAGACAGAGCAGCGGACAATATCCGGATTCTGGCGGCCTCGATGGTGGAGAAAGCCAAATCGGGCCACCCGGGGGGTGCGATGGGCGGAGCAGATTATATCAATGTACTATATTCGGAATTTATGAACTTTGATCCGGATGACGGAACATGGCCCAACCGGGACCGTTTTTTCCTGGACCCGGGTCATATGTCGCCGATGCTCTATGCCACTCTTAGCCTGATCGGAAAATACAGCATGGAGGACCTGAAAAACTTCCGGCAATGGGGCAGCATCACCCCGGGCCATCCGGAAAAGGATTTCAAACACGGCATCGAGAACACCTCCGGGCCTTTAGGACAAGGTCATACGATGGCAGTAGGAGCCGCTATCGCCGAACGTTTTCTGGTAGCCCGGTTCGGCGAATGGATGGCACACAAAACCTATGCTTTCATTTCCGACGGCGGTATCCAGGAAGAGATCTCCCAGGGAGCGGGGCGCATAGCCGGCACCTTAGGATTATCGAATCTGATCATGTTTTACGATGCCAACAATGTCCAGCTTTCCACCAAAGTGGACGAGGTTACCCATGAGAATACGGCCATGAAATATGAGGCTTGGGGATGGAACGTCATCACCATAGACGGAAACGATGCTTCCGAAATCCGCAAGGCCCTGACAGCGGCTCATGCAGAAAGCGAACGCCCTACACTGATCATAGGCCATACGCTGATGGGCAAAGGCGCATTGGGAGCCGACAATGAAGACTTCTCCAACAAAGTTTCTACTCACGGACAACCTTTAAGCGCTGCCGGAGCTTCCATTGAAAAAACGATTGAAAATCTGGGAGGTGATCCGGAGCATCCGTTCACGATCTTTCCGGAGGTAAAAGCCTTGTATGATGGGGTGATCGATGAAAAAAGAGCTTATGTAAAATAGAAAAAGGAAGAACAGGCAGCCTGGGAAAAAGCCAATCCGGAACTGGCAGCCAAATATCATAAATACATGTCGGGAGAGGTACCTGAGATCGACTATGCCGCTATCGGCCACAAAGCGAATATCGCCACCCGCGCCGCTTCGGCAGATGTATTGGTAGAACTGGCCAAACAGGTGGACAATATGATCGTCAGCTCGGCCGACCTTTCTAATTCGGACAAAACGGACGGTTTCATCAAAGGAGGCGCACGCAATCTGGTAAAAGGAGATTTCAGCGGCAAATTCTTCCAGGCGGGTGTAGCAGAGTTGACGATGGCCGCCATTTGCAATGGAATCGCCCTCCATGGCGGAATACATGTGGCTTGCGGAACTTTCTTCGTCTTTTCCGATTATATGAAACCTGCTTTCCGGCTTTCGGCCCTTATGGAAGTTCCCGTCAAATATATCTGGACTCATGATGCTTTCCGTGTCGGCGAGGACGGTCCTACCCACCAACCGATAGAACACGAAGCCCAACTGCGGTTGCTGGAGAAAATGAAAAACCATTCCGGAAACATGAGTTTGCTGGCTCTGCGTCCTGCCGATGCCGCCGAAACCAGCGTGGCCTGGAAAATGGCCATGGAGAACGTCAAAACTCCCACCGCCTTGGTATTGTCGCGCCAGAATATCAACGACATTCCTGCAGAACACCGCTACGAAGAAGCCCTCAAAGCAACGAAAGGCGCCTATGTAGCCCTGAAGAACAGCGAAAATCCCGATGTTGTACTGATCGCATCAGGCTCGGAAGTTTCCACCCTTGTCGAAGCCGCTGAATTGCTGAAAGAAAGAAAAGGAATTACTTCCCAGGTGGTTTCGGCCATCTCCGAAGGACTGTTCCGTCAGCAGAGCGCTGCTTATCAGGCAGAAATTCTGCCGGAAGGTAAGCCCCGCTTCGGCTTGACAGCGGGCCTATCGGTGACACTGGAAGGCTTGGTGGGCCAGAACGGCAAAATACACGGCGTGGACCATTTCGGCTATTCGGCACCCGCCAAAGTGCTGGATGAAAAATTCGGTTTTACCGGAGAATTCGTATATCACGAGATTTGCGAAATGCTGGGAAAAGCATAACTTCCCGATCTGAGATTTATGATTTGCGGTGATACAGAATCACCGTAAATCATAAATCCGGTTTATATTTCCGGAGAGTCATCCACAAACCGACGACTTCGGAATAATTTTTTGTTCCTTCTCCGATTTTATTATTTTTCAGGTAAGCGTTATACATTTTATGCTGCACCTTACCGGCTACAGGCTTGTACTTTCCCTTCCAATACGTGAGGCGTTGTTTGTAAATTTCCAGAACTTCCGGAGGCATGCAGT
>CAJKZL010000191.1 GCA_905204385.1 uncultured Odoribacter sp.
CTTTCAATTCCTGATAGCAATATAAACATCTATTCATAAGACATCTACTCTTTTTCGTTTACAGGGACAATACTCACCGAACCGATACAATCCTTGCAACAGGCCAACAGCAACGACATGCGGTCGCGCTGGTTGATTTTCCAACTCCGCTCGGCAATATCCAGCAACCATCCTTCGGGAATCAATCCGTCGAAAAAAGGAAACAATACGCTATTGCGGTAAGGCTCTGCCGACAAAGGCAAGGTCAGACTCACCGCTTCTGCACCCGGCGATTTCAGATAACCTGCATCGTACTGAAAAAGAAAACCGTTTTCATTTTCCGTAAGTATCCCTGCCAGCCGGTCCCGCTGATATACTTTTGCTTGTTTCATTCGTCATATTGCTTTTTATTCATAGGTACCGCCCCCACTTCCGAGCCGAATAAATTCAATACCTGATTCACTTTGTCCAACCGGAGAGTCTGTTTCCCCTGCTCCAACTCCCTCACAAACCTTAAACCTACCCCCGCCTTTTCCGAAAGATCGGTTTGAGTAAGCCCATATTGCTTACGCATAATTTTTACGTATTCCGATAAAGATCGATATGCCATGATTATACCCGTTTAGGTGCAAATATACAATATAATACTATACATTATACCTTTAAGGGTATAAAAATACTTCCACATAATCAAATTATACCCGATAGGGGATATGATAAATTCTTCAAAACCCTATATGAGATACAAAGGGACGGGGCTTTTGTTTCATTTCCATAGAAGAGTAAAGAATGATTCAGCCAACCGGTAAAGTATCGATCATACGAAACCGCGTTTCTTATTCGATGGATGAGTGTCAATATTTAACTTTTGTGTATTACTGAACCGATATGAAACAAATACCCCGTCCCTTTGTATCAATTTTATTTTTAACTTTGTTCGTTCAATTTTATGAAAAAAATGAAATGAGAAAATGGTTATTATTCCATCTGGCAATTTGTATTTATGCTTGTTGTTTTGCCGGTGAATTGAAAGAATTAGTGAGACCTGTGCCGTGGGAAAAGTGGAACTTGTCTCCTTTGAAGGGAAATTTTGAAGAAGAGGTGCAGACTATTTTCCGAAATGCCAACAAATATGCTGTAAATGAATGGTATCATCAGGTGAAACAATTTTCTGCCCAAAAGGATAAATACCTGGATTTCGGGGGAATCACAGAACATTATATCCGTCCTGTATCGCATGAAGCTTTTGCTTTGGGGGTAGCTTTAAAATTAAATGTTTATGAAGACAGCGTAACCGGAGTATCCCGCGAAAACGCCGAATCGATGGGCTTGCGTCTGGTCAGTTCTTTGGCTTTCCGCCATAAAGCAAATCAGACAGGCAAAGCGTGGGGCGGACAATGGCAAAGTGCTCTATGGGCTGCACAGGTAGCAACTACCGGTTGGATGTTTTGGGACCGGTTGACACCCGAGGGACAAGAATTATTATGCCGGATGATGGTGTACGAAGCGGACCGTTTTTTGGAGACACCTATTCCATATTATAGAGACCGCACGGGAAAAATTATCTATAAAGGAGATAGCAAGGCAGAAGAAAATGCCTGGAATTCTAATATATTGGTTATTGCTGCGGTGATGATGCCTGAACATGAACATCGGCGTGCCTGGTTACAAAAAGCATTGGAATTTCAGATTTCAGCATATGCTGCTCCTTCGGACATGAAAAGCAAACGCAAAATAAATGGTATTCGGTTGAATACATTCTTGCAAGGGAGCAACATAGAAGAAAGCGGGGCAGTTATCAATCACGGCATTATACACGCCGATTATATGTGTGCAATTATGCATAATACTTTGAACGCCTGGATTTTCGGACTGGCTGGAAAAAAAGCTCCCGAAGCTTCCCTGATGAATGGGGATAAAGTGTATTATGCATTGACAGAACATCAGTTCCTTCCGGGTAAAACAATTTATGTCAGAGGAGAACAGGGAGAGCCTACTTGTCATATGTTCTTCCCCGAAGGAAACGATTGGGGACCCGGACGGCAAGACGGATATTGGCTGATGGATATTTTAGCTTATTCCTTTGGTTGGGATAAGGCCTCCACGATAAAGGCAAAAGATTGGGCCGCTGTGCGTAACCGGAAGATGCTGGAAATGCAGTCCCGTAATCCGGATGGACGAAGCTATGGCGGACAGTCGGAAAATAGCTTTGCCAGCCGGGAAGAATGGTTTGCTGCGCAGATTGCTTTCGGGTATCTGGGACTTTGGGAAAAAGCGAACAAAATGCTGCGTTTTTCTAACAAAGCCGTAAAATGAAACACAGGGACGGGGCGTTTGTATCATTTAATGAAATATAGAGAGACACAGGGACGGAGCGTTTGTATCATTTACAACCGATGAATGACATTTAAGCTAATCCCTGTAATTCGTGCAAGCTGCCGTTGTCCGATTCGAGGATTTTGCTTCAAACTTTTCAGTATCTGTTTTTGCTCCTCTTTAGGTAAAGTATCGAATTTCCGGTCTCCTGATGCCTCGTCCAGCAATTCCCGGACTTCGGAATCTTTCAATGGAGAATCGATATCCATAAATGTTCCGGAGTCTTCCTCTGCTATAAAACTTTGAAAATCAGCTTTATTATCGAAAAACAACGTCAAAAATTCAGTTGCAACAAAAGAATCAACAGGATTAAAATAAACCGGATAGCTACTCCATTTGTATTCCGCAACTTTACGGCACAGACCCGCCTTGAGGGGATTTTGTAAAACATACCGAAAACAACGCAGCAAATATCCCTGATCTTCAATTACTTCACTTTTAAAACGATTCTGGAAAAGATATCCCGTACGCTCATACTTATGATTAAACCAAACGGCATAAGTAGTGAATATCCGATGAATGTAAAAACTTAACTGATCACTTTTTATAATCAGATGGATGTGATTATCCATCAAACAATAACAATACACTTGAAAAGAAGCACAAGTCTGTGATCTTAAGAGATCGACAAACATCTGACGGTCATTGTCCTCAAAAAATATCGATGTACGGTCAATACCACGCTGAATGACATGGTAGACATCTGTAATCGACCGCTGACGAGCTTGCCTGGACATTTTTCCGATGATTTAACCGCATGATAAATTTACGAAAAAAAATGTAAATAACAAAATGATACAAACACCCCGTCCCTTTGTATCAACGGAATTGTTCCTGATTCAGTGTAAAATATTTGCCACGCAGGCGGAGCAGTTCTTCGTGGGTCCCGCGCTCGACGATTTCCCCATGTTCCAGGACGAGGATCATGTCCGCATTGCGGATGGTGGACAAGCGGTGGGCGATGATAAGGCTGGTACGGCCCTGCATCAGTTGGTCCAATCCCCGTTGAATAAGGATTTCACTGCGGGTATCGATATTACTGGTAGCCTCGTCCAACAGCAGAATCGCCGGATCGGCAATAGCTGCCCGGGCAATGTTCAGCAATTGCCGTTGTCCCTGGCTGAGGTTGGCCCCGTCGTTTTCAAGCAAGGTATCGTATCCGTGCGGCAGACGCTTGATAAACGAATGGGCAGCCGTCAATCTGGCTGCTGTCATCACTTCTTCGTCAGTAGCTTCGAGACGCCCGAACCGGATATTTTCACGCACGGTATCGGTAAACAAATGAGTGTCCTGCAAAACAATGGCCATAGACTTGCGCAGGCTCTCGCGGCGGATATGGCGGATTTCTTCCCCATCGATCCGGATTTCTCCTGAACGGATATCGAAAAAACGCGGCAGCATATTAAGAATAGTAGTCTTTCCGGCCCCTGTAGCTCCAACCAGGGCAATCTTGCAACCTGCGGGTGCAGTAAAAGAAATACCTTTGAGAATCATCTTTTCCGGTCTGTAACCGAACCATACATCGTGCATCCTCACTTCGCCCTTTACTTCCTGCAAGTCCACCGCTCCGGACAAATCCGCCGCTTCGGAAGCCTCGTCGATCACCTCAAAAACCCGTTCCGCACCGGCCAATGCCGCCTGTATGCTGTTGTAAAGGCTTGCCAGTTCATTGATAGGCCGTCCGAATTGGCGCGAATACTGGAGGAAAGCCGCCAGGCCCCCCAGGTCAAAACCCCGGAAGATCGCCAACAAGGCCCCGGCAATGGTAATCAGCACATAGTTGAGGGTACTGAGGTTCTGCATCACGGGCATCATCAGACCGGAATAAAACTGGGCTTTCAGCGAATGGACTTTCAATTCCTGATTTCTAACGCCAAAATCTTCTGCTGCTTTCGCTTCATGGCCGAACACTTTCACCACCTTTTGCCCGCTGATCATCTCTTCGATATAGCCGTTGATATTACCCAGCGATTCCTGCTGTCCCTTAAAATACTTCCGGCTCTTGCGGACAATTCCCCGGGCTCCCCAGAACATCAGCGGCACGGTCACCAAAGTGACCAATGTCAATATCGGACTAATCACCAGCATCAGCACAAAAATCCCCGCTACCGTTAAAGCACTCGACAGCATATCCGACAAGCTATCGGTCAACGCATCACTGATGCGGTCCATATCGTTCGTAAAACGGCTCATCAGGTCGCCATGCTGATGCGTATCGAAATACCCTACCGGCAAATGCTCCATTTTACGGAACAGGTCCGCCCGCATCCGGGCGACCGTCTGCTGACCGATCTTATTGAGTAAACGGTATTCTACATAGACCGCTGCAACGCCCGTAAGGTAAACGGCAGCCAGTATTCCCAACATTTTCAAAAGTCCCGGGTAATTCCCCGGGATGATGTATTCGTTGATAATAGGCCGCAACAGATAAGAGCCTCCCAAGTTGGCGGCAATACTCACCACAATCAGCATGCCGATTGCAATAAGCAATATCCGGTCGCACACCAAATAGGACGTCAGTCGGAGCAGGGTACGCTTCCCGGCCTTCGGTTTTGCCTGATATTTCAGATGTTCTCCGTGTGCCATAGTCAATCGAGTATTTGTTGCGAACTGTAAATCTCCCGATATACTTCCGAAGTGGCCAACAACTCCTCCGGCGTACCGATGGCCTGCACTTCGCCGTCTTCGAGTACAATCACCCGGTCGGCGGACTGCATGGTATTTACCCGCTGAGTGACAATCAATACCGTCGTATCTTTCAGCATCCGTCCCAGGTTCTCCCGGATACGGAGTTCTGTTTCCGAATCCACGGCGCTTGTGCTGTCGTCGAGGATCAGTATCTTAGGTTTCCTCAGCAATGCCCGGGCAATGCAAATCCGCTGCTTCTGACCACCCGAGAGATTAACGCCCCCTCGCCCCAGCAGGGTATCGTATCCTTCGCCCAATCCCAGGATAAAATCATGCGCCTGAGCCGCCCGGCAGGCTTCTTCCGCCTCTTGCAGCGAAGCATCCGGCTTTCCCCACCGCAGATTTTCCAGAATCGTACCGGTGAACAATTCGTTTTTTTGCAACACCATACCGATACGGGCATGCAACTCATGGAGGCTGTAATCCCTCACCGGAATCCTGTCGATCCGGATTTCCCCGGCCGTCACGTCATACAATCGCGGAATCAGTTGCACCATCGAACTTTTAGCCGATCCGGTAGCCCCGGCTATGGCTATCGTTTCTCCAGGCCTGACTTGAAAACTGACCTGGCGCAACACATCGTTTTCCCCGTCGCCATAATGGAATCCCACTTGTTCAAATTCAATAGCGCCCTGCTGTATGCGATAGCGATCCTCCCTCCCTACGGACGTATCGGTCAACGAAGGCTCGGTATCCAGCACTTCCCTGATCCGCCGTGAAGAAGCCGAAGCCCTGGCCGTCGCCATGATAAACATCGACAACAGCATCAGCGACATCAGCACTTGAGCCAGATAATTCACAAACGAGATCAGTTCGCCGATCTGCAATTTCCCTCCCATCACCTTATATCCCCCCACCCATAGAATTGCAATCACCGAAAGATTCATCACCAGTTGCATCGCCGGAAAGATCGCCACAATAATATTCGAAGCCCGGATCACCATATCCCTCAGTTCCTCACTGCTACGTACAAATTTTCGTGCTTCGAAGTCTTCTCTTACAAACGATTTTACCACCCGAATATTAATCAGGTTTTCCCGAACCACACCATTCAGCTGATCAATTTTCTGCTGCACTTTTAAAAAATAAGGAAATCCCTTTCTCAGAATCACAAAAACAGCGATACTCAACGCCGGAATCGAAGCCATCAAGGTAAGAGCTAACTGCTTATTGATCTGTACAACAAAAAATATGGCCATCACCAACATAAACGGTGAACGCAACATCATCCGCATCGACATCAGCACTACCTGCTGTATCCGTGCTATATCATTCGTCAGGCGGGTAATCAATGAGGAGGTACTGAAATGATCGAGATCAAAAAAAGACAAACGCTGGATTTTTTCGAACAGAGCCCCTCGTAAATCCGTACCGAA
>CAJKZL010000192.1 GCA_905204385.1 uncultured Odoribacter sp.
TAAACCGTAAACCCCATGTGTTCATAAAAACCTTTGGCAAGGGGATTTTGCTCATTTACCGAAAGTTTACATACGGAATAATTTTCAATTCCATACTGCAACAATTGTCTTCCTATTCCTTGTCCTCTGCTTTCATTTGCAACAAATAACATCTCAAGCGTTTGATTGGCGATTCCCATAAATCCTATCGGGTTTCCATTTTTACATTCTGCAACAATCAAAATAGGAACACCACTCAAGGCCTTCGGGACATATTGTTTAATGTTATGTATTTCATCATTTGATTAAAATAAATGTGTTGCTTTTACAGAGCTTTCCCATACACATAACAGTTTTTCAAACAATGACGGATAATGAATAGAGTTACGATAAGCAGCACATGGCGATGGGAGGGCAAAAGTTGTGGTTTATGTGATTTTCACCATGTTTAAGTGACTCAATCGATGAAGGACCTATAATACAAGTCATCTTTAAGAAAAGATTTTATCCTGAATTTATATATCTTTACCTCATCAAAAAAAACAATCCATGCCGAAACGAATCATACTGGTAACCGGAGGACAAAGGTCCGGAAAAAGCGGTTTTGCACAACGACTGGCGCTCAGTCTTTCGGAGACTCCTGTTTATCTCGCCACTTCAAGGATTTGGGACGAGGAGTACCGGAAACGGATAGAACGCCACCAAAGAGAAAGGGGGCCCCAATGGACCAATATCGAAGAGGAAAAACAACTCAGCCTCCACCGACTCGAAGGGCGGGTAGTTGTCATCGATTGCCTGACCTTGTGGGCGACTAACTTTTTCTTCGACAATGAATCGGAGGTGGAGAAATCATTGGAAGAATTGAAGAAAGAATTCGACCGCTTTACGGATCAGGATGCAACTTTTATTTTCGTCACCAATGAAATAGGGATGGGAGGGATAGCCGAGAATACTATCCAACGCCGCTTTTCCGATCTCCAGGGCTGGATGAATCAGTATGTTGCGGGGAAAGCGGACGAGGTGGTGCTGCTGGTGGCGGGGATTCCGGTGAGGGTGAAGGGGGAGTAGAGATGATAGATTAGAGATGAGGGTTTAAAGTTGATAGTTTAAAGTTTAGGGTTTAAGGGAGAGGGAAGAAGGAGGAGATAAGAAAAGGAAGAAAAGAGGAGAAAAAGGGGAAGGTTATTGATAAGATGTTAAATATATATTCCGATGAAAAAATTTGATATTAAACGGCCGGATAAAGCCATTGTACCTGCTTTGCAGGATAAGATCGACAATCTGACTAAACCGAAAGGTTCTTTAGGCCGGCTGGAATCGCTGGCCGTTCAGATCGGGACGATTCAACAGAGTTTGTCTCCGGCATTGCATACCCCGCAAAATATTGTTTTTGCCGCCGACCATGGCATTGTCGTCGAAGGGGTGAGTTTTTCCGCTCCTGAAGTGACAGCCCAGCAAATCTACAATTTTCTGAAAGGAGGAGCGGGGATCAATATGTTTGCCCGTCAGCACGGTTTTATTCTCAAAGTGGTGGATTGCGGCGTAAATGCCGATTTTGAAAAGATGCCGGGTTTGATTAACCGGAAAATAAGAAAAAGCACCGATAATTATCTTTACGGTCCGGCCATGACCCCCGAAGAGATGGAGCGTGCCATTGCGATAGGGGCAGAAATGGTGGAACTCGCCTGCCAGGAAGGCACCAACATCATCAGTTTCGGCGAACTGGGAATGGCGAATACTTCTTCCTCCTCGGTGTGGATGTCCTATTTTACAGGCATTCCTTTGAAGGAGTGTGTCGGAGCAGGCAGCGGATTGGACGACCGGGGAATAGCACACAAATACGATGTGCTGAAGCGGGCGATGGACAATTACGGAGGAAACGGAACCCCGGAAGATATACTGCGTTGGTTCGGAGGGTTCGAAATGGTTGCGGCCGTCGGGGGAATGTTGCAAGCTGCTGAACTGGGGATGACCATCATCATCGACGGTTTCATTATGACCAATTGTGTGTTGGCTGCCAGCAAACTTTATCCCGAAGTGCTGGAGTATTGCATTTTCGGCCACCAAGGCGACGAGGCCGGTCATAAGCTGGTGCTGGAATCCTTGAATGCCCGGCCACTGCTGAACCTGGGATTGCGTTTAGGAGAAGGAACGGGTGCGATATGCGCCTATCCCATCATCCAATCAGCCATCCGCATGATCAACGAAATGAATAGTTTTAAACAAGCTGCCGTCACCAAATATTTTTAACAACCTGGCAATAAGCAATTATCGCCTCTATTATAAGATACAAAATCATCGAAGCCCTATGAAATCTTTTTTAGCTGCTTTTGTCCTGTTCACCCGCCTTCCGGTCTGGAAGCTCGTCACCGTAGAAAAAAAAGATTACGCCGGCATTTTGTTGTATTGGCCATTGGTGGGCTTTCTCACCGGCTCGGTTACCTGGGGCAGCATGACGCTCTTCGCCATGGCGATGCCTTTGTTGCCCGCTTGCATATTAGCCGTGTGCGCCCGTCTTTTATTGACGGGTGCCCTGCACGAAGACGGGCTGGCAGACTTTTTCGACGGTTTCGGGGGAGGATACGATAAATCCGGCATTCTGAGAATCATGAAAGATTCCCACATCGGAAGTTACGGAACCATAGGGCTTATCGCCTATTTCCTTTTGTATGTCTCCCTGCTTTATTCCTTCGGCTCGGCCGGCATCCCCGGCATCATCCTAGGAGCAGACGTACTCTCGAAACTTTGCAGCGCCATCATGATCGATACGCTGCCTTATGCCCGCAATGAAGAGGAAAGCAAAGTCAAGGTATTGTACCGCCACATTCATTTTTATGAATTTGCCGTCATGACGCTTTTTTGCCTTGCCGTTCTCTGGCTATTAGAAGCGCCTTTTGCCGCACTGATTCCCGCAGTGTCGACCAGTTTCTGCCTGCGTCTGTACTTTAAACGGAAAATCGGAGGCTATACCGGGGATTGCTGCGGGGCAACGTTTTTGCTGACCGAACTCGCTTTCTATATAGGCGCTTTAACGATATATACCCATAAAATCTTATGAACATCACCCTTATACGACATACGCGCGTAGCAGTAGAACCAGGACTATGTTATGGCTGGACCGATGTGGGCCTGGCACCGAGTTTCGGGGACGAAGCCCGGCAAGTGAAACAAAGCCTGGCGGGCAGGCAGTTCGACCGGATATACAGCAGTCCGCTTTCCCGTTGCCGGAAGCTGGCCGCTTATTGCGGTTTTTTATCCCCGATTGAAGACGAACGTCTCAAAGAACTGAATTTCGGAAGCTGGGAAATGAAAAAATGGGATAATATCGCGGATCCTACATTACAGTCCTGGTACAAGGATTGGATTCATCAGCCTGCAGGAGGAGCCGAAAGTTATGAAGACCAGTGCCGGCGGGTAGCTGAATTTCTCGACGAACTGAAAACGAGCGGAATCGGCCAAGCCTGTATTTTTACGCATAGGGGAGTCATTGCCTGCGCCATGGTATATGCAGGAATCTGTTCTATCGGGGACTCTTTCAGCTTTGAAGTAGACTATGGAAGTCTAAACAGAATTGTTATATAAAAAAACAATCAATATTGAAATATTTTCACTTTATTTTGGAATATTGTTAAAATTATTTATATTTGCATTGTCCTATATATTTCATCGAAACCACTATGAAAAACAGCTTGGGTTTGTCTTACAGATGACAAATATGCTGTAAAGCATCGTGCCGACCCTTCAACCTGGATATACAGGACAACGGGTAAGGCGGAACCGTTCATTTTCCTGCCTGCAACAAAACTTTTTGAATATGAAACTTCAGGATGATCATCGGTCAGGGAAAGCGGAAGACTCTGGATTTTCCCGGCAAGCCCCAGACGGCTTTTACCTATCTACAGGCGATAAAACGATCGGAAATCTTTCGTTGGCGGAATTAAAAAGATTATTCGTGCTGTTGGATCAGTTGCCTGAACGATTAGCCGCTGCGCAACAACAGACGGAGATGGAAGAAGAAGAGATAGTCATGCAAGAAGATACCATCGTATGCGAAGACGAGGCTACCGCAACTTTTTATTCCATTTATAGCGATACTTGTGAAATCCAGATGGCCACTTATCCCCAAATTCAGAAAATGGCGGAAACCTTGCAGACGTTTTTAGACCGATGCCGCAAATTTAAAGGCCCTGAAAAACAGGTTTCACCCGACCCGGACTACCCCATCCAAATTTGGAAGACTCCCCCCGGCCAGCCTGAAGCCCCTCTATTCCCGGAGGCAATCTACTTCAACCGAAGGACTACACTTTCAGCCGGTCAGCAAGAATTAATCACGCATTACCGGTTTTCCATAAACGAACAATGCAGCGATTGGCTAACGGCTGCCCAACTGCTGACCCTCCATCGGCAACTGAAGGCTTTCCTGAAAGATCACCCCTAAAGCGAAAGCCCAAAAGCCTGATCGGAATGTCCCCGATTTTGTCTCTCGTTATAGATGCTCTTTTCCGCCCGGATAAGAAAAGGGTGTGATTCCGGTCAGCCTTTACGTCTCCGGTAAAACCTCATGCAAATTCCCAGAGAGCCATCTCAGGGGATCATCAGTTCCACGACGGCAGTATTTTCCATAATCGGTAAGTCTATCATATCCGAGGGATTACCTCCCCGGATGCAGGTCAGGAAAGCCCCGTTGAAGGCGCCAAGTCCTACTGCCAGCACCCCTTTTCCGGCAAACCGGGCCTTTAGAAATTCCACAAACCGGACAGCCCGTGCATACAATTCCTCCACCGATTCCACACTTTGCGGCAGGTGAGTCCAATCCACCTCCTCCAGGGTTCCCCCGGTATAGACGCCCCAATCCATTTCCCGCAACAAAGGAGTCGGAAGAGGCTCCAGGCCATGCTCGCGAGCGACAACGCAAGCCGTGTCATAACTTCGGGCCAAATCGCTGCATACGATGGCATTCAAATGCTCTTCGCGGAGCTTTTCAGCCAACTGTTGCGCCTGTTCCTGCCCGAGAGGGGAAAGGGTCCCCGGCAATTGCCCCTGCAAGACATGACGCTGATTTTCCAGCGTCTCCCCATGACGGGTGAGTAACAAATCGATCTTTTTCATAAGGTGAAGTTTCTGCAAAAATACAATTTAATATTGTAATTTCCGGATCAACCCTCACCGATCTTCTGAACTCTTCGCCTCACGCAATTCCCGTCAGGGGAAAGTTGAATAAACCTTCAAGGGTTTATCTTTCCGTTTGTTTCCGGATTTCCGTCAGCCACGTGTCGATCCGATGCTCCGTTTTATCCGCTTCATAATCCTCATCCAAAGGCAGACCGATGAATTTTCCATTTTTCAGGGCCCGGGAGTCATTGAAAATGTAATCCGTGGGCTCCGGTTCACCGATCATTTCCCCGCCTATTTCTTCTATAGTATGACCCAATATCCCCATGCCATCGACAAAATTATTCGGATAACTGACATGGTCGCCCAAACCGACAATAGCCACTTTACGGCCTTCCAGGCGGATACGGAGTAACTGGGGAATGAAAGACGACCAGGGATCCTTTTGCTCCATTTCCCAGGTATTCCGTCCTAAAGTGGTACATTCCAGTACGAAATAGCGATAATCCATCAGGTTCAAAGGTGTGATGTTCGATAGGACAAACATATCCGGCAGGACCGCTGCCATTTTTTGCTTGATCAGACGGGCAACTTTCTGCACATGCCCCCCTGAAGGCGCATAGAATATCCCCCATTCTTTTATAGCCTTATGCTCTTTGCCGATCAGATAATTCCCTTCGAGATCAGCTTTCAACCGAAGATTGTCTGTTTGATTATCCGTTCTGTTTTCCATATGAATAGTACATCAAAGTTAATTACAAATTTCCTGTCACTTCATCACACAAAGACGAAGCGTTTCCCCGAACAGAGAAGAAGCCGATGGACTTATCCCCAGATTCGGAGTGGCTTTTATATTCATACGGACAACCGACGCAAACGGTTTAGTCATCTTTCGACAAACCCAGGAAAAAAACGATGAACGACGAGCAGCCTCCCGCCCATCGTTCATCCTTTATCGATATTCCCTTTACTTAAGTGACCGTCAGGTCACTCATCGTTACTTTTTACTTGACAGCCTACGGCCGTTATCGTTCATCCTTCATCATTTATCGTTCATCCTTTATCCTTTCTTCTCGATCCGGATCCTGGCATCCACAGCAACTACGTTATCCTTGTTACCCAACAACGGATTCAGGTCCATTTCAAAAATTTCAGGCGCAATGCTGACCAGTACGGACACCCTGGCCACCGTTTCGGCAAACTTTTGCTCATTGACGGGCTCTTGTCCCCGAACGCCCTGAATGATCTTATACGATTTCAAACTTCTGATCATAGAAAGGGCCTCCTGCTCAGCCACAGGCGCCAGCCCGGCTTT
>CAJKZL010000193.1 GCA_905204385.1 uncultured Odoribacter sp.
GACTTTCCCTGCCGGAGACACCCTGGCTTTTCTAACCGTGGATTTGCTGGATAACGGCAAAGTGGAAACCGACCGCACTGTGGTGCTGAATATCACCGGGGTGTATGACGGTCAGGTGGCTGCCGCCAAGACTTGCTCCTTGTATATTGTGAATAATGCTTTTGTGGAATTTCAGTATAAAAACCGGGAAACCTACGAGGCTGCCGGAACTTATAAGATCCCTGTACTGGTTACCGGTGAATTGCGCGAGGCCACTACTTTTACCGTACGGGTGAAAGAAGGAGGAACGGCATTGGAAGGGACTCATTTCGTCCTGCCTCAAACGGTGTTCACACTGGAGCCGGGTGCTACCTCGGCTGAAGTCGAAATCGAACTGATCGATGATACCGAAGCGAATGAGGATCGTTGGTTCGACCTGGAAATTGTCAGTGTAACGGGTTCTAATGCAACTGTCGGAAAAAGCGTTTCCCTTTGCCGGGTAACGATCATCAGTGAGGAAGTACTTAAGTCGGTATCTTTCGGAGCTGCAGAGTTTAGTGTAGAAGAAGGTCAGACTTTACAGATTCCTGTTAGATTGGACAAAGCTCCGGCTGCAGGCGAGGCGGATGTAGAAGTGACGTTCAGCGTGAAAGTGGCTAATAGCACAGCTATTGAAGGAGAAGATTTTACCATAGAAGAAAAAACTTTACGTTTTGTGCCGGGACAGATGGAAAATGAACTGGTGATTAAAACTATCGATAATGATCTGATCGATGCAAATAAAATCGTTGAATTGTCTTTCCGGGCAGCAGTAGGAGCAAATATCGGAATACCTGATATATGCCGGGTAACTATATTGAACAATGATTTACCAGCTTTTGAACAGGGTACTTATGAAATTGAAGAGGATCTGGGAGATTTGGTTCTTCCGGTGGAGTTGCCTGCTGTACAACCTACAGATGCCCATTTAATTGTAAAAGTCATTGCCGGAGAAGCTGCCAAGGAAGGTAAACATTATACATTGACGACTCTCGAAGTAGTTTTTCCTGCTGGGGAAACCAAAGGTGAAGTACATATAAATATAGGTCATGACCTGGAATGGACCTCTACTCCGGAGTTTAAAGTTTATGTAGAAGAAATAAACGGAGTTTTATTCGACGATAATGTTTGTTCTACAACCATTTCTTTATACCAGTGTATTTTCCGAAAAATGTTAGGAGATTGGAGAGTTTCTTTTAAAAGTGCTATCGGAGCAGATGCTGCGACTGATGCATTTGTTTTAAATTTTACAGTTAAAACAGATAGTGATTTTAATAAGTTGATTACGTGTAGCGGAAGTTGGGCAAAGAATACAACATGGCAGTTCACTTCTCATCTGGCTTTTGATCGGGAAACAAAGCAAATAGCTGCAATCACTAATGAGGTGGTTATGAGTCAAAGGCCCTTCGGAGATGCAAGTGATATCAAGTTTTATTCTTTTTCTAATCCGGCAGCCTTATCTTGGAATGCTGTCAACAGTTCAGATTATACTTCATTATCTTGGAATGGGTATTGGTCTGTTGGTATTTATGATCTTGGAACTAGCAATAAAACAGGCGACTGGATGCATTTTGAAAATGTGAAGATGGAAAAAATAAAATAATTTTTCGGCCATATTTGATTAAAAGATAAAAGGTTTTTAATAAAGTATACCCCAAAATGAAAGTAATCTTTTTGGGGTAACTCTAAAACAATGTGAATAGATATAAAGGAGGTTATGTTATTTAGATTGCATAAGAGTCGATGATAATAGCTGGGCTGGACAAGCTGCCTGGCATTTGAACAATGTGAAGATGATCCGGCAATAATATTGGTCCGAATTATTTGAACGCAGGGCATTTAGATTGACATCCCGCGCAGAAACTTTCCTCCTTTACGAAAAGTTTTGGCGCGGGATGTTGTCATTATATATGGAAAGCTTTTTAGGATTTATCCTTATTTTATAAATATAACTTGAAGACGATGCGGTTGCTTATGTTACTATATTTGCTTTTTTCGGGAGTCTTTGGCAATGCTCAGCCTCCCGGGGCGGAAGTCGTTTTCCGGGAGCGTTTCTCTTTGTTGCGTCAAAACAGTTTTCAGGAGAAAGTGTATTTGCATACGGACCGCTCGCATTATGTGGCGGGGGAATACATCTGGTTCAGGGCTTTCCGCACGGATGCGGCGACACATCAGCCGGCTTTGTACAGTCGTTTTGTTTACGTGGAATTGTATGATGCGCGCGACCGCCTGGTGAATCGCATCAAGGTGATGGAGCGGGAAGGGGTCTTTGCCGGCAGTTTTCCTCTGGACCCCTATTTGCCGACGGGGCGTTATACCTTGCGGGCCTATACGTATTGGATGCAGAATTTCGATGAAGCTTTTTATTTCCGGAAAGAGATTACGGTTGAGAATCTCCGTTCGGGAGTGGTAAGGCATGAAGTAGTGTGGGATACCACTTCGACGGGAGATTGGCGGGCTGCTGTCCGTTTTCTCCCGATAGACGGAAAGGCCTATCCGAAGTTGTTTGTGGATTGCCGCCAGTATCAGGGGCAGCGGGAAGTCCGGCGGGCTGTGCATCGTTCCGACCCGGAGGGGCTGATCGAGTTTCGCTTACGTCGTCAGGACAGCGTCACCGGCCTCCGTTTACAGTTTCTCGACAAAAAGCCTTTTGAGTATCAGTTGGTGTTGCAGGTTCCGGTGAGGGCCTTGCCGGAGGATACGGATGTCCGTTTTTTCCCGGAAGGGGGCGATTTACTCGAAAACGTATCTTCGCGGGTGGGCTTTAAAGCTGTGGGTCCTGATGGTTATGGGGTAGATGTTTCCGGCGAGGTTTTCCGGGAGGATGGTGTTGTGGTGGGCTCTTTCCTTTCTGCGCACCTTGGTATGGGGCGTTTTAGCCTGGTTCCCGAGCCCGGTCGGCGTTACTACACCGAGGTACATCTTCCCGGCGGTGGGACGAAGCGCATCGATTTGCCGGAAGTGAAGCGTGAGGGGGTTGTCCTGCATGCCGAAACGGTGGACAGCGCGCTGTGTTATACCTGCTTTTCGACTCCGGGGTATTTGTCGGAGCGGGAGTTGTTCCTGCTGGTGCATAGCCGGGGCGTCCTCCTTTCGGTGATGCGTGTGGAAGAAGGATGGCGGGGAATGCTTCCCCTGAAGGCTTTGCCGGCAGGGATCGTACACGGAGTGCTGGCCGATGCTTCGGGCCGGATTTACAGCAGCCGCTTGTCCTTTGTGTATCCGTCGGAGGAAAAATCGGTCTCCCTTGCTGTAGACCGTTCGGATTACGGAAAGCGCGACAGCGTACAACTGTCGCTTTGCTGGGATGGTCCAGATAGTCTGAGTTGCTGCCTGTCGGTAACGGATTCGGCCTTGGTGGCGCGGGCACGGTGGGGGAGTGACATCGTGAATTATTTTCTGTTGGATTCGGATCTGAGGGGATATGTGGAAAATCCAGGCTGGTATTTCGATCCCCGGGTCCGGCAGCTTCACCGCGAACGTATGCTGGACATTTTGTTGTCCACCCAGGGCTGGGAGCGTTTTGACGTCGGCCGGATATGCCGGAATGAGCGGGATACGCTGCCTTTTTTCCTGGAACTTGCACAGGGTTTTTCCGGCCGTGTCCGGAACTTCTGGGGTAAAAACCTGAAGGATGGAATGTTGTGTGTACTGGCCCCCCGAATAGGCTATCTGGAACGTATTTTACCGGATAGTAACGGTTATTTTTCTTTTAATCTTTCTTACCCCGACAGTACTGAATTTATTTTTCAGGCTTTTAATTCCCGTAAGCGTAAATGGGCAGAACTTGAAATTCATCCGGATTCCTTGCGGGAACTGATGGGTGGTTTGCAACGGCCTTTGGTGTGGAAACCCGGCATAACGGAGGAATTGGATACGCTGCGTCCTGAAAGGGTGAAGACGTTGGGCTATTTTTATGAAAACGGACGTAAGATTTACCGGTTGGAAGAAGCCGTTGTAGCAGGCAAGCGAAATCGTGCTTCCTATGAGTATATCGCTGAACAGATTTTGGAGGCGCGTGACCTGAAGGAAGAAAAGTTTAAAACAATACTCGATTGGGTCCTGACTATCCCGGGGGTCCATGTTGTGTCGGACGGAGTCCGAAGGATCGTTTATAAGAGTAATCCATTGAAATGGAACTACAATTTGTCGTGGAGCCTGAAGGGCCTGGATTCTTACCGCTTAAAACCTGCAAGCGGGCAACCTAAGGAAATGCAACCGGATTGGTTCGGTGTTATGCAATCGTTGACCATCGATAAGGTGGCCCGGTTGGCGTATGTTGTAGAGACGATTAAAGCTGGCAGAAAGTTTGAAGATATAATGATAATAATTATAGAATTAAAAGAGGGTGCTGGTTTTGATGACGGTTTGAAGGGGCTTGATTTTTGCCGCTTTACTTCCTTAGGTTACCATAAACCGGCGGAGTTTTACGTTCCGCGCTACGAGGTGGAAGAAGAACGCCGTAATCCCGAACCGGACGAACGTCCGACTCTTTATTGGAATCCGGACGTACGGTTGGAAAAGGGAAAGGCAGAAACGCTCCGCTTTTTTACCACCGACCTGGAAGGACCTTTTACAGTGACGGTGGAAGGCATAACCCCGGAGGGAAAAGTGGTGAGATCGGTTTTGAATATAAAAAATAACCGGTAAGCTTGTTCGGTGCATTTGTTGCCTGAACCGCAATCGGTTGTAAGTGAGATAAAATAATGTTAAATTTAAAATGAATGATTATGAAGACTTTATTATCTATGATCGGCATTACCACTATGTTGGTTGGATTCTGTGTAATGATCGGGTGTGCTAGTATTGACCAGGAAGTGTTGAATGAAAATCCGGAAATTACAGTTGTGAATGGGAATATGGTAGAGGCTTTAACTGACATTACGCCTGTTAATCCTGATACTACTTCATGGATTGATCAATTTACTTGTCCGGAATGTAAGGGATTTAAAGGGAAGTGTGGATGTCAAATTTGTCCGGATTGCGGTAAGTCTCCGTCTGGATGTGATTGTTTTGTTTGTCGTGATTGCGGATATCTACCGACATCATGCATTTGCTCTGGAATGTGTCCTTGGTGTGGCCGTCCCGATACTGATTGCTCTTGTTCAAAGTGTCATATCTGTTTATTAGAAAAACCTTGTTGTCGGTGTCATACTCCAATAATGGTTGCATGTAAGTATAAAAATCCAAAATGTAGCGGCGGAGATCCCTGTAGTTGTGAATTGGGTTCGGTTACTTCTGAATAAACGGAAAGGATGCTTGAAAATCCTTGATTTTTATTATTTATGTAAGGGCATTATATGCTCAGTCTCCCGGGAACAAAAAAGGTTTTCCGGGAGCGTTTCTCCCTGATGCGTCAAAGTAGTTTTCAGGAGAAATTGTATTTGCACACCTATTTGCCGGCGGGGCATTACACTTTGCGGGCCTATTTTTCTGGATACATAATTCCGATGACGCTTTTGGGATCGAGGGGACAGAAAAGAACGGTGCAACGGTAATAGTTTCCTTAGTTGGGTCGGTGTACTTTTATAACGCTTGAATGGAAACTATTGCGACCCGGGGATAAAAAGAGCGATCTATGTTTTCATCCGAAGCCTACAAAAGTACACCGACCTGAATTTTCATTCCTGTACTGCCATTACTTTCACTTCTCCATCCATCTGATACCAGCGGTTTTCTTCGGGGAAATATTTGAAATTCACCTTTTCGTCGGAATCTTTCAGGGCTACGGTCATGGAGTTTTTGCTGGTCACAATTTTATACATTCTTCCCTGATGCATAAAATCGATTTCTTCCGTTTCGCCTTCCTTCAAGGAAACCGGGTTACGACCTCCCCACCATTCGATAGAGTTCAGTACCAAACCGTCGCTCAAAAGACAAACTTCGTAAGCGGGAATAATACACATGGCGAGAAATACCAGTTCATTGACAAATTTCTTTTGCGATACCTGTCCATTCCAGTTGTGTAATTTATTGGTCAAGCGGAAAGGACCATAACAGGATGCCGTGGTTGCAACTACCAATAATACGGTAATCGCTTTAATCATTGTGTTTTTCATTTTCTTTAAATCTAATTTATGAAACAATCATTATACCTTCTTTGACAGAGTCAATCATCTCATTATACCTGAAAAATCGGTAAATGTTGTGTTTTACAAAAGATTTTGCATTCGGGGAATTATTTTAACGAACCGCTCCGTTTCTTAGATTTGCCGGGCAAGTTAAGCTGTTTCCGGTTGAGGGGTTGTGTATACTTTTCCCGGTAGTGAGGGCTATGCCGGCAAAAGATGCTTTTAGGGACTTATCCAACGGCATAGCCGTATGTATTTTGCCGGACCGATGGAACTATTTCCATAGCATACCG
>CAJKZL010000194.1 GCA_905204385.1 uncultured Odoribacter sp.
TGGTTCAGAATATCCCACCATTGCCAGTCGGCATAGGAAGCGGTTGGAATTACTTTGAAAAGAGGGTGATGGTCATTGATGAGGGTACCGACAATCATGGGATTCCATTTAAACATGATGGGATTCCAGAAATGGCCGGCGAATCCGGTTTTCCGTCCCGGAACTTTTTCCGGGATGAGCAATACTTTCCGGCCTTGTTCGAGGGCTGTCTTTACCTTGTCGTTGTAGGAACGGGCGTATACGTATCCGGTTGCCGGAGTTTGCCGGGCCTGTGGGTATACCCAGATGTCCCATTCGTTGTGGTATGTCCCGTTCAAGATGGTGTGTAAGGTTAGCTTTTGTGCCTTGTCTATAGTGTTCAGGCCGATGCTTACTTTTCCTAAGGAATCGACGGTAGCGCACTGAATGGCCGGGGTGGGAAGGGCGCCTTTCCGGAGGATGTTTCCCGCGCTGTCTTTCAGTTCCCATCTGAGTTTGCCGCGTTTGACGGGCTGTTCTCCATAGTGGTAGATTTCCAGGGTGGTGGTGAATGTTTCATCGTTTGTATAGGCACGTTTGGGCATGCGTGCCAGCAATATGGTCGGACCGCAGGATTCGCGGAATTTTTCGGGGCTGACCAGTCCCTTGCTTTCCCAGAAGGCATCGAGAATACCGACGTATGCACTGCCCTGGCCGGGGAAATCGGATAAGCCCAGCAGTTGGAAACCGCCCGAATTGGGTGTCCGCAGCTGGGATTCGTTGACTTCTTTGTATTGCAATACAGTATGTGCGCCCGTAGCCCTGAAGAAATCATCGGCTTGGTGTAACATGCCGTTGCGGGCCAGCCGTTCTCTGAATACTTCGAAATTGCGGGGAGTAAGAATGCCTGTGTATTTCTTCATTTCATCGAAATTGGGATACATGCAACGCTGTCCGCTTTCGTGGGCAATGACGGGACAGTCTATGTCGGATTCTTTCCGTTTGTCCCAATCGGTGGAAGGGATGCCTTCGTATACAGTGATTCCGCCTTTGGAGGTGACATGCGATACGTAATATTGATCGGAGGGGGTATGGGTTCGGGCGGTAGAGGCTGAATAAAGCCTGCGGTTGTCATGCTTGCGGGCTTTTTTGACCAGGTCTTCCAGTACATTGAAATCCCCTTCGTTTTCATTGCCGTTGCACATTAACAGAAAGGACGGGTGATTGCCGTATTCTTCGAGTATGTCGTACATTTCTTTTTCAAAGAAATCACGGCGGGCGGGATATTTCCCCACGTCCTTGATCCACATGGGCAATTCCGCCTGCAGGTATATCCCGATTTCGTCGGCAGCCTCGAAAGCTGCTTCAGGGGTACACCTGGATTGAAAACGGATGTGGTTCATGCCGTAGTCTTTTACGGTGCGGAAGATTCGCTTCCAGTCCTCCGGGCAGGTGGAGGGATAGCCTGTTAATGGAAATACGCAGCAGTCGAGGACTCCCCGCAGATGGATATTCCTGCCGTTGATGCGCACATGGTGACTGCCTTGTTCCACTTCCCGCATTCCGAAGCAGCTAGTTCGGGAATCTTTTTGTTGGCCGGCTATCCAAGTGGCTTCGATTTCATACAGGTTGGGAGTGAATTCATTCCATAGTTTCATGTTTTTGCCGATGGTCAGTTCGGATGTCAGCCGGTTGTTGCCCTTTTCCAATTGTACGGGCAGGGTGAGGGCTGTAACTTTTTTACTTCCTTTTTCACGGAGCGTCAGTTCTAACCGGCCCTCAATGGTTTGTCCGGTTGTATTATTCAATGAAATTTCCAGACGTACCGATTGTTTTTTGATGTCGGGGTATGTTTTCAGGGCACGGATATGGGTTTTTTCGTGTGCTTTCAGTGTGATGTTGCCCACAATACCGTTCCAGTTGGTCTGTGTATATTCCGTGGTTCCGTGATTCCACTGATCCATGGGGTATTTCAGCCGGTTGTCCACGCAAATCGTGAGGGTATGGGGACCGGGAGTCAGTTGCCGGGTGAGGGAGAAACGGTTAGGTGTGCTGAGACGTTCATCCATTCCGGCTGGTTGCCCGTCGACATAGACCGCCGTTTCCCAATGGCAGCGTTCCAGTTCGAGGGTGATTTCTTTGTTTGCCCATGTTTTCGGGATGATAACTTCCCGCTGGTACCAGGCCGGTCCGCAGTATTCGAATTTCCGGGCCAGGCGGTCGACATAGCGTGCGTTTACCGGCAGGCCTTTCCCGTTTTCATCCATACTTCCGGGGAGTGTGACCGATTCTGCGAGTTTTATTTGATAAAGCTGGGACCCGGGGGTTTTACCGAATCCCATCGGGTCGGTCTGGAAACGCCATGTTCCGGACAGGTCCAGGGCCTCTTGCTGGGTCGACAATAATTGTGTGCAATACAACAGGGCTGCGAATAAGAAATTTTTCTTCATATACCGGATGTTTTATTTTAGTAGTATGCTCGCCCGGGGGCTCCATCATCGGGTGGCTGCATGTCCGTATTCGCATGGGAAGTACGGGATGACTGACAGATGATGCAAAGAAATAATAAATTCCCGGTATGAAAGATAGATTTCCCGGATAAGTAAATGGATAATATTACGATTTTTGGAGGAGTGAATGGCGGTAGTGTAGAAAAACCGGAGCTCTGGGAAGAGCCCAGAAACTCCGGTTTCTGTGTTTGTCGTGAACAGGAAATCAGATGATTTGAATCCGTTCTCCGGCTTTTGTTTCGTATTCCAGTAATTTTCCGTTGGCAGGGGAGATGATGGATAAATGTCCGCCCTTTTCGGCATATACCTCCAGGCGGGTGACCTTTCCGTCCTTGCAGATTGCGGAGACGAGGAAAGCTCCCCTGGCCCGTAGTTTGTCGAACGAAACGTTTTTCCACTCCTCGGGAATGGCGGGAAAAACCTGGATAGTTCCCGTGTGGCTTTGCAGTAGCATCTCCTGTATGCCGGAAGCAAATGCAAAATTGCCTTCGAGGGTAAAAGGACGATAGGTGAATCTGGATTTTCCGGTACCCGATTGATCTCCGTTTACGTGGAAAGTATTTTTCAGACAGAAACATTCGGCAAATGTGCGTAATGCCTTAGCTGCTTCTTCCCCGTTGAAAGCGCGGGCCTGCATGTTGGCATACCAGCTGTAGGAGTAGCCCGTCCAGTAGTCGGGCCCGTAATCCTGCAATTTCTTTAAGGTGGAGCGGATGATGTCCTGATCTTTTTTCCCATTGTTCCAATCTATGATTCCGAGGGGATGGATGGCCAGAGCGTGCGAGAAATGGCGGTGTGAACCGTTGTAAGAATAGCCCGGGGCAAAGGTGAGGCTCCCCTCCCGGTCGAGGTCGATTTCCGGGTGTTGTTCTTTCAGCTCCGCCCAATGTGTCGCTTCGGCTGTCAGGTTCAGTTCGCCTGCCAATTCCGAGCTTGCCCCGAATATAAAGTGCATCAGCGATAAATCGAAGTTAGTTATCTCCGTAAACCAGGCTTGCAGGGAATTGTCGAATATTTCGGGGCTGGAACTGAATTCCAGTCTGCGGATGCCCTTGGAGTCTGTGATAGAATTTTGTTCCATATAGGTAGCTACTTCTTTCAGGAACGGATAGGCACGCTCTTTCAGAAACTCCCGGTCTGCGGAATATTTCCAGTGCAGGTAGAAGTGTTGTGCCAGCCAGGCCCCGGCTGTTTGCGACATGGCATATTGAATCCATCCTCCCATGGGTTCGCCTGTGAGGGTGGCGACTCCCGGCACATTCATTCCGTCGGTTCCGAAATATTGCCGGGTGAAGCGTTTATAGGCCTCCCGCTGATTCCACAGGGTATTTAAATACCCCATGCCTTCGGATAAATGATTACCGGTATAGGCCGGCCAGTAGCTGAGCTGGGTGTTTAGGTCGTGATGGTAATCTCCTTTCCAGGGGGGAAGTTTCCCGTTATCGGCGGTCCATACGGCTTGCAGGGATATCGGATAGGAGTTTTCACGGGTGGCCGATCCGAATTTGTACATCTCGTTTTGATATTGTTTTTGCAGGACGGGATCCGGGAGTGAGACGGAAGATTGCGCCCAGTACTGATTCCAGTAGTCCAGGTGAGATTGGTAATCCTGTTCCGTTCCGCGTTGTATGGCCTCTTCGGTTTCTGAGATCGCCTGATCATCCGAGAGAGAAGAGGTAACGCTCCAGGTGCCGTAGAGGGTATTGCCCTGTTGTTCCCATCGGACTGCTACGTCGTAAGAGAAATCGCCGTATCCTTGCTGGTGGTAGACCAGCTGATTGTCTTTCCGGCTGACCTGGCCCTGCTCATATCCCAGGCGTCTCAGGTCTTGTCCTGTCACGGGACTGTTTTCCTGATCGCTTCCCCGGTTGTATTGCGGTGCTTGGAGGAAGGGGGTGAGTGCTGCGGGCAGATTTTCGAAGATGAACCATCCCACGGGTTCTGTGGCATGTACGAAAGTCTGCATTTTCACCCCGTTTTCCCAGGTGACTTCGCATAGGGCATTGTTCAGGTATAATTGTACCTGTGTGGTTTTTCCGAATCCTGTCAGCGGAAATTCCAGTGCCGCTCCGGGAATTTTGGAGGGAGCCGGCATTCTGTCATAAGGATGGTCGAATTTTTTCTGTACCGGCAGATAGTCTTTTTTGCGTATTTGTTCTTTGACCCAGGCGAAACGGTAATTACTGCCCGAAAGACTGTCGGCCGGACGCAGGTCCCACAAGTCCGTCCGGTCGAGTGAGAATCGCAGACAGCTATCGTTTTGCCAGACAAGGACACCTACGGTAGCATTCCCCAGGGGGATGCCCTCGTCCCAGCTTTGAGCCAGGGAGGGAAAGATCAGGTCGCTTTCCGACGGGACTACCGGCAAGAGCTCTACTGAGGGTTTACAGGCGACCAAGCCGAAAATGCAGCCTGTCAATAACAGATTCTTGAAGTTCCTGTTATTCCTGAAATTAGTTAATCTGACTTTAGGTGATTTGGTGTTCATCGGTTTGAGATGTTAGGATTTATCAGTTGCTGGATTTGTGTCTTGTGAACTTCAACCGTCGGGGAAAAAGCGGGGCTCACCATGTATTTTTTCAGGCTATGGAGTAATTGACGGGCTTCGGGCCGGCGATCCATGTCCTGCCAGAAATCGATGCCGGAGATCAGTAGTTTCCCTTTGCCTGCTTTTGCCTCAAGCAGCAGGGCTAAGGGGCGGTTGGTAAACCAGTCGTCGATCACCCGTACGATAGGACTGAGTTGCGGGGAGATTTTCGCAAATTCGATGGCTCCTGAATGGCTCATGGCATCCCACCATTGGTAGTCACTGTGCCAGGAGGTCGGAAATTCGCTCAAGGCAGGATGTTCCGGATTGCATAGAATACCCAGTGTGTGGGGAGCTTGTTTCCCGGTCCATGCCGTATTCCAGAAAATACTGGAGAAACCGATTTTGATATTTCCTCCCATTTGCGGGGACAGTGTTCCTTTTTTCAGGGAGAGCAGCACGGTGGCTCCTTCGTCTAAGGCTTTCCAGGTTGCCGAATCGAGATGACCGGCCATCCGGACGGTTCCTTCTTTTGCCGTCGGGGTGTGTATGGCGGGATATACCCAGATATGCCAGTCGTTTTTCCGTTCGTTTACAGTGACTTCCAGTGTTAACTGTTGAGGAACCTGAATATTATTCAGGGGGACAGTGATTTCTCCCAATGTAAAGTTATGGCCTGTCGGTATTTCTTCCGGTTGCCAGTTGCCTGAGCGGAGTATGTTTCCCCGGTTGTCCGATAAGGTCCATCCGGCGGCCGGTGTTTTCAGCGGGGCTTCTCCGTAGTGGGCTATTTCGGCGGATGCTTTCAGGGATTCGTTGTTGGTGTAAATCAATTTGGGCAGACGGACCAAGGGGACGGTTGCATGGCAGAAGCGGCTGTATTCCTGGGGAGAGATGTAGCCTTTTTCTTCCCAAAAGGCATCCAGTACTCCCACCAGTGCAGTGCCCTGACCGGGGAAGTCATACAGTCCCAGCAATTGGAAGCCGCCAAAGTTTTTTGTACGGAGAGCCGCTTCAATATCGGCTTTGTAGCAGAGTGCCTGTAATTTTCCCGATGCCAGCAGAAAGCTGTCGGCCAGGTTTTCCATGCCGTTTTGCTGTAATGTTTTTTGAAATATTTCGAAGTTCCGGGGACGCATGACGCCTTTGTATTTGCTTATTTCCCTGAAATTGGGATATACGCACCATTGTCCTATTTCGTGGCTGATCATGGGTTGGCTGAAGCGGCCGACGTATCCGTTCCAGTCGTTGGCCGTACGGGGTGGCTGTGCGTTGATGATGCTGTTGAGGCCCTGTCCCCTGCCTTGTATGCGGGGGGTGGGGTCACTGAGAAAATCACTGACGGGCAGGTTG
>CAJKZL010000195.1 GCA_905204385.1 uncultured Odoribacter sp.
CCTGGCACGCATGCCCGCAGTGGAATTGATTATGGCGGATGGCAAACGGTATCCGGAAAGCGGTAAAATCGAGACCATAAGCGGAGTGATCGATCCAGCCACCGGTTCGGTGAGTTTACGGGCCACCTTTAAAAATCCGCAACAGTTATTAAGGAGTGGAGGGGTAGGAAATGTCAGCATCCCTTCGAAATTGGAAAATGTGATTGTCATTCCTCAAAAGGCAACCTATGAATTGCAGGATAAAAAATTTATCTATGTCGTTCAGGAAGACTCGAAAGTACGGAATACGGAAATCGAGGTTTTCAAGCTGGATGACGGAAAAAATTACGTGGTCACTTCGGGCTTAGAGCCTGGCGAGCGCATGGTGGTAGAAGGAGTCGGCACTTTAAGCGCCGGCATTCAGATCCGTCCCATCACTCCCGAGGAATCCGCAGCGCGTTTGAGTGCTGCAACGCAAGTGACTGCCGGCGCCGATAAAAAATAACCCGATAAAAAGGAAAGAAAATGAAATTAGACAGATTTATAAACCGCCCGGTGTTATCGACGGTGATTTCGATAGTCATCGTAATTCTCGGCGTATTAGGGCTTGTTTCCCTGCCTGTATCGCAATATCCGGATATAGCCCCGCCGACAATCCGGGTACAGACGACTTATACGGGAGCAAATGCCCAAACGATACTGAATAGCGTGATAGCTCCGTTGGAAGAACAAATCAACGGAGTGGAAGATATGATGTATATGAGTTCTACGGCAACCAATACGGGGGATGCTTCTATCGAGATCTATTTCAAACAGGGGACTGACCCGGACATGGCAGCGGTGAATGTACAGAACCGGGTGACGAAAGCCCAGGGGTTCTTGCCGGCTGAAGTGACCAAGGTGGGGGTGATTACCCAAAAGCGCCAATCGAGCATGTTGCTCGGCTTTTCTTTTTACAGTTCGGATGACAAATACGATAATGAATTTCTGGAAAATTATATCAACATCAATATTATACCGGAAATCAAGCGTATCCAGGGCGTGGGCGACGCTATGGTCCTGGGAACCGACTATTCGATGAGAATTTGGTTGAAGCCCGACGTAATGGCTCAGTATAAACTGATGCCGACGGATGTGTCGCAAGCCCTGGCTGAACAGAATGTGGAAGCGGCTCCGGGACAGTTCGGAGAACAGGGTAACCAGTCTTTTCAGTATGTGATGAAATACAAAGGGCGTTTGCAGACCCAGGAAGAATTTGAAAATATAGTGATACGGGCGACTCCGGGGGGAGAAGTGTTAAGATTGAAAGATATTGCCGATATCGAATTGGGACGCCTTTCTTATGGCTTTCAGAATAACGTGAACGGTCATCCCGGGGTAACGGCCATTATCTTCCAAACAGCGGGTTCCAACGCCACTACGATCATTCAGGATATCCAGGATTATCTTTCCAAAGTGGAGCCCACTTTACCTCCCGGAGTAAAGATTGTGGAATTGCTGAACGCCAACGACTTTTTGTTCGCTTCCATCCATGAGGTGCTTAAGACTTTGATCGAAGCCTTCATTCTGGTGTTTCTGGTGGTATACATTTTCTTACAGGATTTCCGTTCAACGCTGATTCCGGCGATAGCGATTCCGGTAGCTTTGGTCGGAACTTTTTTCGGGCTTTACCTGATCGGTTTCAGTGTCAATCTTTTGACTCTTTGTGCTATGGTATTGGCGATAGCGATTGTGGTCGACGATGCTATAATAGTGGTGGAAGGGGTTCATGCCAAATTGGACCAGGGGTATAAATCCGCCCGTCTGGCGTCTATAGATGCCATGAGTGAACTTGGGGGAGCGATCGTTTCTATCACTTTAGTTATGATGTCGGTATTTATACCGGTTAGTTTTATGGGAGGCACTTCCGGTACCTTTTACCGCCAGTTCGGTTTAACCATGGCGATCGCTATCGGGTTGTCGGCCGTCAATGCTCTTACCCTCAGTCCTGCTCTTTGTGCTATGTTCCTGAAGCCACACGATAAAAACGGGAAGAAAAAGAAATCGACATTCGTGGAACGTTTTCACCTGGCTTTTAATGCTGCTTATGAGGTGACTTTAAGAAAATATGAGAAAGCCGTCGGTTTTTTTATACGACGCAAAGCGATATCGTTCGTTGTGGTGGCCGCCACGGTGGTTTTGATGATTTTTCTGATGAATATCACACCGACCGGATTGGTACCCAATGAAGATACCGGAACGATTTTTGCCGTTGTCGATATGGCTCCGGGCACTTCGCAGGAGCGCACCAATGAGGCGATGAAACAGGTGGACAGCTTGGTTGCAGCTAATCCTGCCGTCAAAAGCCGTACACAGATTACCGGTTATAGCTTCCTGGCCGGTCAGGGTAATTCATACGGTACTCTCATTATCAAGCTGAAAGATTGGGACGAGCGGAGTAAAGGCCAGGATGCCAACGCCGTTATCGGAACTTTATATATGCAGGCGAGAACCCTGATCAAGGATGCACGGGTGTTGTTGTTCGCACCGCCGATGATTCCCGGATACAGCGTTACCAACGGATTTGAATTCAACTTACAGGATAAGACGGGAGGTGATTTGAACTCATTTTACGGAGTTGCTCAGGATTTTCTGGAAAAACTGAAGGAAAGACCGGAAATTGCGACTGCGCAGACCTCTTTCAATCCGACGTTCCCTCAATACATGATCGACATCGACGCTGCACAATGCAAGCAAGCGGGCATCAGTCCGGGCGATATCCTGACCACTTTACAAGGTTATTACGGAGGAATCTATGCTTCGAATTTCAACCGTTTCGGAAAATTATACCGGGTAATGATACAGGCAGATCCCAAGTACCGGATCAATCCTGAATCGCTGCAGAATATCAAAATACGCAATGGAAACGAAATGGCGCCGATCAGCCAGTTTATGACCCTGAAGAAAGTATACGGTCCGGATAATATCAAGCGTTTTAATATGTTTACCTCGATGAGTGTAAACGGCGCTCCTACTGACGGATATAGTTCGGGCGAAGCCATCAGGGCTATCGAAGAAACGGCTGCACAATTCCTGCCTACAGGCTACGGTTTCGAATTTTCGGGAATGACCCGGGAAGAGCAGGGAAGCAGCGGCAGCTCGACGGCTATTATTTTTGCATTGTGTTTCGTATTCGTTTATTTATTGCTGAGTGCCCAATACGAAAGCTATATTTTACCTTTGGGAGTACTTCTTTCCGTTCCCTCCGGTTTGATGGGAAGTTTTGTCTTTGCTCATATCATGGGCGTTGAAAACAACATTTACATGCAGATCGCCTTGATCATGCTCATCGGCTTGCTGGCAAAAAATGCCATTCTGATTACAGAATTTGCTTTGGACCGCCGCAAAACCGGAATGAGTATTACCGATGCGGCCATATCCGGGGCATCGGCCCGTTTGCGGCCTATTCTGATGACCTCATTGGCCATGGTAATCGGCTTGTTGCCTTTGATGTTCGCTCACGGTGTGGGCGCGAACGGAAACAGCACCCTGGGAACGGGAGCAATCGGAGGCATGCTTATCGGAATGATATGCCAGATTTTTATTGTACCGGCTCTATTTGTTGCTTTCGAATATCTCCAGGAAAAAGTGAAGCCTATCGAATGGCATGATATGGATAACTCAGATATCGAATCGGAAATCGAACAGTATACGAAATAATGAGAAATATGAAGCTAAAAATTATAATTTATCCGTTGTGCATAGCTGCTCTTTCGAGCAGTTGCCATATCTATCAAAAATATGAACGGCCGGAAATCAGTACCGCAGGCTTATACCGGGATCCGGTATCGGTTACAGATACCCTGGCCTCGGATACTGCCAACATGGCCGGCTTACCCTGGGAAAAGCTTTTTGCCGATCCTTATTTACAGGATTTAATCCGTTCCGGTCTGGAGAGAAATACCGATTTACAAACGGCTTTGCTTCGCGTCAGGGAGTCACAGGCCAACCTGATGACCTCGCGTTTGTCCTATCTTCCTTCGTTATCGCTTTCTCCCCAAGGAGGGGTAAGCAGTTTCGACAAACATCAGGGTAACTGGTCGTGGTCGTTACCTGTCGCCGGTAGTTGGGAAATCGACCTTTTCGGGAAAACACTGAATGCGAAAAGAGCTGCCAAGGCGGCCCTGTTGCAGAGCGAAGCCTATCGGCAAGCAGTGCAAACACAGGTAGTAGCTGCTATTGCCAACTATTATTATATGTTGTTGATGCTCGACCGACAGTTGGAGATCACCGAAAGGACTTCCGGTTTGTGGGCTAAAAATGTGGAAACCATGAAAGCCATGAAAGAAGCCGCCATGGTAAACGAGGCCGGAGTGGTACAAAGCGAAGCGAATTATTATGCGGTTATAGCTTCGGTTGCCGACTTGAAAGATCAGATCCGGCAAACGGAGAATTCCCTTTCGCTATTACTTAGGGAAGCACCGCAGACTATCCGGAGAGGAAAGCAGGAAGAGCAGGTTTTACCCGGGGTATTGATTGCAGGGGTACCGGTACAGTTATTGTCGAATCGTCCGGATGTCAGGGTGGCCGAGATGGCCTTGGCGGGAACATATTATAATGCCAATGAAGCGAGGGCAGCCTTTTACCCTTCAGTGCCCATCAGCGGCACTTTCGGTTGGACGAATCAAGCCGGAAATGTGATTGTCAATCCCGGAAAAATGATTGCTTCCGTTCTTGGATCGTTGACTCAGCCTTTGTTTTACCGGGGCGCGAATATAGCAAGACTTAAAATTGCTAAAGCGCAACAAGAGGAAGCCATGTTGAGCTTTGAACAGGCAATCTTAAATGCAGGTGCCGACGTCAGCGATGCACTAAGTCTGTATGAATCGGCCAAACAGAAGTCCATTCAGCGTATCCGTCAGATTCAGGCTTTGGAAAAATCCGTGGAGTACACCCAGGAATTGCTATCGTTAGGCACTTCTACCTATCTGGAAGTACTCACCGCCCAGCAATCCTTGTTGAATGCCCAACTCTCTGAAGTTGCCGACCGCTTTCAACAAATGCAGGCTGTAGTAAACCTTTACCATGCCCTCGGGGGTGGTACAAAGTAATTATTTTAAAACCGATCAATTTATTAAAAAGTTTCGTTATGATTAGTCCGTCAGCTTATGTCGATCCGGATGCACGGATAGGGAAAAATGTTACGATTCACCCTTTTGCTTATATAGATAAAAACGTGGAAATCGGGGATAATTGTACGATTATGCCTTATGCCAGCATTCTGAGCGGTACACGTATGGGAACAGGCAATGTCGTCTACCAGGGTGCCATTATCGGTGCTACGCCTCAGGATTTCAAATACAAGGGCGAGCCTACGCTGCTCAAAATCGGAAATAACAACACTATCCGCGAGAAAGTATTGATCAACAGAGGAACCAATCTTACGGATTGTACCTTGGTGGGAGATGGGAATTTTCTGTTGGAAAGCGTTCACCTGGCTCACGATACCCATTTAGGTAATTACTGTGTATTGGGAAATGGTGCGAAGACAGCCGGCAATTGCATTATAGACGATCATGCTATTGTCGGCAGTGAAGTGATTTTAAAACATGGCTGCCGGGTAGGAAGCTGGGCTTTATTGAAAGACGGCTGTCGGGCAGGCAGGGACGTTCCTCCGTTTATTGTAGCCGCCCATAATCCCATTGCCTACTACGGCATTAATGCGGTCATTCTGGCCAAAGAACATCAATTGTCTGAAGAGATTTTAGATGATATTGCAAAAGCTTACAGACAAATTTATCAATGCGGAACAAGCTTGGAAAATGCACTCCGGCGAATTCGCGAAATTGTACCTTCAGGTCCGGAAATTGATTATTTACTGGAGTTTATCGAAAATTCCAGAAAAGGAATCATCGGAACGAGCCTGTAATACATGTTCCTATATCCCGGTCGATGCACCCTTATTTCCGTTTCAGGAGATCCGGAAATAAGGGTGTGTCGATTTATATCGATGCCTGAATGTGGAAATTTCAGGCAAAAATTTCCTTTCTTAACGGGCTTCCAGCCTGAAACGGATTCTCAGACAATGGTTGTCGAAGTCGGTGCTTGTGATCCGGTATCTTCCGATTTCCGAAGTATTTCCGACATGTTGCCCGATACAGGCGCAAGCATCATAATCCCCGATTTTCACAATACGTAAAGTTTCGCCGGTTTCCTCGGGCAGTTTACTCAGATCGATTCCCCCGGGAACCTTGTCGCGGGGGACAAATTCGATGCTAACGGGCAGATTCCGGCCGATCACTTCATTGACTTTGTTTTCGATAGTAGCGAT
>CAJKZL010000196.1 GCA_905204385.1 uncultured Odoribacter sp.
TCGGCTCGGACTTTACAACTGCGACAGGTGTGGACTCAAGGTTCTCCTTGGAAGCGAGCGCGCGGAACTTGTCGGCGTCCTCGGGCGCTACTACTACAGCCATTCTCTCCTGGGACTCGGAAATTGCAAGCTCGGTGCCGTCCAGACCGTCGTACTTCTTTGGAACTGCGTTCAGGTCGATCTCCAGACCGTCCGCAAGTTCGCCGATGGCAACGGAAACGCCGCCTGCGCCGAAGTCGTTGCAGCGCTTTATGAGCTTTGTAGCCTCGGGATTTCTGAATAATCTCTGGAGCTTTCTCTCCTCGGGAGCGTTACCCTTCTGTACCTCAGCGCCGCAGGTGTCGAGGGACTGTATGCTGTGAGCCTTGGAGGATCCGGTAGCGCCGCCGCAGCCGTCGCGGCCGGTACGTCCGCCGAGCAGGATAATAATATCGCCGGGAGCCGGGCGCTCTCTGCGTACGTTCTCAGCAGGAGCCGCGCCGATAACTGCGCCGATCTCCATGCGCTTTGCCACATAGCCGGGGTGGTAGATCTCTGCGACGTGACCGGTAGCAAGACCGATCTGGTTGCCGTAGCTGGAGTAGCCAGCAGCGGCAGTGGTGGTTATCTTTCTGGGCGGGAGCTTACCCTTGATGGTCTTTTCGACCGGCAGCAGCGGGTCGGAAGCGCCGGTGACTCTCATTGCCTGGTATACATAGGAACGTCCGGAAAGCGGGTCACGGATAGCGCCGCCGAGACATGTCGCAGCGCCGCCGAAAGGCTCGATTTCAGTCGGGTGGTTGTGGGTCTCGTTCTTGAACATGAGGAGCCAGTCCTCGTCCTTGCCGTCAACGGCTACCTTGATGCGGACGGAGCATGCGGTGATCTCCTCGCTTTCGTCGAGATCCTTCAGAATGCCGTCTTTCTTGAGCTTTTTCGCGGCAAGGGTAGCGATGTCCATGAGGCACAGCGGCTTGTTGTCGCGGCCCAGCTTGTGGCGGTCCGCCTTGTATTCAGCGTATGTATCTGCGATGTAGGAGGGCTTGATATCCGCGTTGTCGATGATGGTGCCGAATGTTGTGTGGCGGCAGTGATCAGACCAGTAGGTGTCGATCATGCGGATCTCAGTGATGGTCGGATCGCGGTGCTCGCTCTTGAAGTAATCCTGACAGAACTTGATATCGTCGTTGTCCATTGCAAGGCCGTAGTGTACGACGAAATCAGCAAGCTCGGCGTCGGTCTTGTTTATGAATCCGGTGAGAGTCTCAACGCTGGTCGGAATGGTGTACTTTACTTCCAGGGTATCGTACTTGTCGAAGCCGCACTCGCGGGACTCGACTGCGTTGATGAGGTAGTGCTTGATACGCGCAAATTCGTCGTCGGAGATCTTACCCTTGAGCACGTAGATCTTAGCGTACTTAACAACAGGGCGCTCGCCGGGGCAGAGCATCTGAATGCACTGTGCCGCGGAATCCGCACGCTGGTCAAACTGACCGGGCAGGAACTCAACGGCGAACATTCGCTCGTCAGCGGCGGGCTTCGGGAGCTCGTAATATACCTCGTCTACCGGAGGCTCGGAGAACACGGTGGGAACTGCGGCTTCAAAGTTCTCTTTCGGGAGCTTTTCACAGTCGTAGCGGTTGATGATCCTTACATTTTCGACGGTCTTTATGCACAGCGCGACATTGAGGTCGGCAAGCACGGCACCGCCGTCTACCGCGAACTGCGGCTTCTTTTCAACGTAAATACGGTATACCATTGTTTTTCCTCCATATACTCACAGCGTATCGCTGCAATAATAATATCATTATACTACTAAACCGGCGTAAAATCAATATGCCGGGGTGCTGAAATATGGCGGCTCCGGCTTTGATAATTTGGTTATTTATTCTTCCTGAGTTCCGGATATGTCAGCGCGGGAGCGCAGCAGCGCCGCGTACTCCTCGCTGGTGCATTTATCGGCGAGGGACAGAAGCTTCTCGGAGGTGTCGCAGGCTTCCTCTATCGCTTTGAGTATCGCCCAGTTCAGCCCGTCGCAGTCCGGGGAAAACAGTCCGGTACGCTGCGCCGAGTTCAGAGCGGCGCAGTCCGGGGATTTCAGTCCGGTAAGGTGCGCTGCGTCGTCGTAGGAGAGGGGCTGGCTGAAATTCAGCAGCTTGTCGTATTTTTCGAAAAGCTCGTCTGACATCTCCGAGTCTGCGGGAATGGGGCCTAATGCTAAAAGCTGTTTGATGCTGCTTGTCATGTGATTCTCCTTAATTCAGAATTTCGTGGCTCCGGTGCAGTAGTTCCCGTCGGCGGAGGTCAGCTTAACCTGTACCAGGGAATGCCGCGGGAAATCCTCGCCATAGATACGCACGGGAATATAGCTTCCGGTAAATCCTTCCACTTTACGGGGAGCCATACCCGTAACAACGGCATCTTCCATGTGAATGATTGTCTGTTTCAGACGTATCTTCCGGTTTTCAACATTTCCATCCAGCATTAACTCATAAGAATCGTAACCGACAAAAGAAATCACAAGGGAAGTGACTTCCTCCGGCACCTCAAAAACAAATTTTCCTGCAGCATCCGACACCACTCCTATCCCTTTATTCTCCTTGATGACAATACTGGCTCCCGGCAAAGGCTCACCGGTTTCGTCATCGATAATGGTGCCTGTTACTTTTCGTGTATGAATACCGGGTACTACCCCAGACCTGAATTTTAAAACCACAACCCGATTGGGCAGGTATTCCACATCAATGGGAAAACCTTTTATAAGAGCGTTTATCACTTCTTCCAAAGGTCTGTCGATGAGCTTTACCGTTACTTTCCTCCGAGGGTCCACTTGGGAATGGTTGTAAAAGAACTGCACATCGGCGGCCTTTTCCAATATACCCAGCGCTTTGGAAAATTCCATTTGCTCTGCCCTTAACGTCACTTTAGTCAGCTTATAAGGCTCATCGGCACGGGCGTTTATACTTCCGGCCAACAAACACAGCATAAGCATAAAAAGCGGTAATTTTATCCTACCGGTTCGGCAGGTCGATACATTTTTTTGCATAACTTTGTTAGGTTTTTAGTTTAAGTCACATTAAATTAAAACACGGTATGGAATGTCCCGCCAAAGCTCATTCCATACTTTCTTATCTCATTAATTCATCCAATATTGTTTTATACTTTTTATTGATATTATATTTTTTCCGGTACTCTTTTTTCAGATCCGCTACAAGCTTCACTTCTTCGGAGGACAATAAAGCGTTATAGAGCAGCGAAAACAAAGCCGCATCCCGTAAGTTTCCCTCATAAAAAGCAACAAGCTCCGCAAACTCCTTTTCAATACTCCGGGGCTTTGAATAATCGGCTACACCCGTATTTTTCCCCTTCATATACGCTTTATAAGTGGTCAGAAAAGAGAGATACGTCTTATTCCGTAAACTACCGGCATCGTCCCGTAAACGATAATCCGATAAAACCGTCCAATAGTCTTCCGGCAGAAGCTGGCCGATATCTTGTTTCAATGCATCGGCATAAGCATAAGGATAAATGAGTAGGTTCGGCAACAAAACACCATCTATTTCCGACTCTAAATAGTGATAACAATCTTCAGAAAATTGTTCTTTCACATCTTGCAATAGCGCCAGCTCCTCTTTCCATTCTTTCAGTGAACTTTCATAGTATGCTTTCACCGGCGTTTTCATAAGCAAAGCTAACGGCACGGTAGTTTTATATTCCCTCGCGCTTCGCATTTTTCCGAAACCGTACAATAGTTCCGCTGAAGCAACAGCCTGCGGACTGCCTGAAAATGCAACCGTTTCAAAAACATTCTCTTTATACACTATTTTCGCATGAATACTATCTCCGGGCTGAAGGCATACAGATAACAGTCCATTGATTTTCAACATGGTTATGTCGGTCAATTCAACCTCAAATTCCATTTTTTGATTTTCAACATAAGGAAATCGCATAGTCAGGCCAGGCTCTTCCACGAACCAGAACATAACCTCTTTTCCGGAAAAACCACTGATTTCGGCGCTGATCCGGGACAGTTGTTCTGCTTGCGCCCCATGAATCAAGCAGCCAAACACTATTGCCAGTACAAGTTTTTTCATGATTTTTAATAACGATTATTTTTTCAATATTTCCTTCACTTTCTGTATCAACTGCTCTCCCCGTAGATTCATGGCAATCACTGTTCCTTCCGGACTTACCAATATCGTAGACGGAATTGACTGTATCCCACAAGCCTTGGCTGCTGGGGAATACCACGATTTATAGTCGCAACTCTGCGGCCATTTCATCCCTTGCTTTTTCACCATGGCCTGCCATGCCTCTTTCTTCGAATCGAGAGAAATCCCCCATATTTCAAAGTTTTTCCCTTTGCATTCCTTATACAACTCCACAACATGTGGCATTTCCTGAACACAGGGGCCACACCAGGAAGCCCAGAAATCAATCAGTACATATTTGCCTTTAAAATCTCCCAGACCGATGTTTTTTCCCCTGGCATCCGGACAACTGATATCCGGCATTTCACTCCCTACGCCAAAATCGGACAAACGAAGAAACTCATCCAACTCAAGGGTATAAGGATGAGCAGCCAATTCAGGAGACAAACGGCTACGCATGGCTTTCAATCGAGCTAATGAAAGTGAACTTTTCAATGGTCCGTCTAAAAGGTACACTGCATAAACCTGCCCGGGAAATCGAGAAGCCAATTTCACTTGAATTTCATGATTACGCCTCTTCATCAATTCGCTTCTCCGTCTAAGCCCCTCTAATTCAGTTTTTTCATCTTCATCACCATGAATAGCCTTATTGAGCAAGAATTCATACCGAAGGCTATCCGCTAAACTATTATTTAAATACTCATTATACTCATACAG
This sequence comes from uncultured Odoribacter sp., assembly GCA_905204385.1. Next base: position 4,848 of record CAJKZL010000196.1, read on the forward strand.
TAAATTATCCACTCCTCCTTTCACCTCTCGACGGGCAAAAAAATAAGCATCCGATTGGATTTGTATCGTATCTGCATCCAGAAAAAACATGGCCCACGGACTTCTGCAATCCTTTACACCACTTTTAATGAAATATTTCCCGACAAATTCCGGCTTTTGTCCCTTAAAGACATAACGGTTATTTATAACCGCACAACTATCCAAAATCAATGCTTCGGTAGTTCCTTCCTTGGCTAAATATACCTTATCTGCCTTGTAATCTCCATTTATCTTGCCCAGAATGACAAACTCCTTTTTCCCTTCCTCAGGAGATTGCCCCCAGGCCACAGCGGTAAATAACAGTGTAAACACAAATGTCCAACTCTTTTTCATTGTAAAATATTTAATTGATTACTATTTGATATAAAGTGTCTTACCTTTCAAAGAACACTTAAAACTTGAAATTTCATTGATTATCCGGATAAAAGCCTCGATACTTTCTTCTTTTTTTACCACACCGGTAAACAAGGTATACTGCACTAAAGCATTATCGAAAACGAAATCAACATCGTACCAACGTTTCAATACCCTTGCCACCTCCTGCAAAGTCTGGCCTTTGAAATAATAAAGCCCGTTTTTCCAGGCAATTACCATCCCGGGATCTACCTTCCGCACCTCCATACGGTGGTCCGAACGTTGTACCGATACTTGTTCACCCGGCGATAACAAACATACATCCGACAAGGTATAAACCGCTATTTGACCATTTGCCAGAGTAACTGTAGTTTGATTTTCATCGGGATAAGCATTTACATTGAAAGCAGTCCCCCTGACTTCTATTTTCATCTCATCCGTCATGACATAAAACGGACGCAAAGAATCCTTTACAACTTCCAGATACACTTCTCCCGCAACATATATCACACGTTTGTTTCCATCGAACTGTACCGGATATTTAACTGAAGATTTGGCATTTATCCACACCTTGCTACCATCGGCAAGCATAAAATGATAATCGCATTGCGCCGGCGTACTCAAAATATGGTATTCCGGCTCTGCATTGATTTTCCTATCCCCCACATAAACCATTTCCACTGAATCTTTCCCACGAAACTCAACACCCGGAATATCCGTTAATCCCGGATAAGCTTTATCTATGAGTATTTCCCTTCCGTCTGCCAGTGTCAAAATCGGTTTGGTCGTGTACGCTCCCGAAGAGGTTATTTTATTCGGCTTTTCAGGCTCTTTCCCCCTAAGCAACCATACCTCCACTCCCAACATAATAGGAAACACCAGTACGGCTACATATTTCAAAAAAAGCGACAATGTAATTCGACATATCCTCGCTTATCACAAAAGGCAGAGCGCCGATCACCGACATAGCAAGCCAAGCCAATGTCACAATGACAAATCCGTCTTTTGCATAAATCAAATGATTGCCGGGACAGCTGGTTAAAG
>CAJKZL010000197.1 GCA_905204385.1 uncultured Odoribacter sp.
GACCTCTTATGAGAGAACGTTTAAGCTGGTGGTGGATGAGGCGACGACTTTGGTAAAGGGCACTCATTTCGATGTAGACCTGGAGTATAAGATGCCAGCGGGCAAAGCACAGGCAGATGTACCGTTGATCTTGTACCGACATCCGGATTTGCAGGACCCCGACCGGGAATGGAGACTTGTGTTGCGTTTGGTTGAAAGCCTGGATTTTAATATCGATTTCAAGCAGATCAGTGGGATCGATATTCTGACCTATTCGTTGAATGTGAGCGATCGCATTGAAAGACCTTCCCGATGGAAGGACGAGCCTACCAACAATTTCTATAAATATTACGGTAAATATTCTTTGGCAAAATTGTTGGTGTTGATGGAGGCTTGCCAGAAGCCAAGCTCATTTTTCAATGACATTTATAATACAGGAGTTTTTCAGGCTACTTCCCGGGCTACCCGCTTGTATCTGGAAAGACAGAATCCTAAAATAAAGGATGAGGATGGGAGTGAAATGAAAATGGGGGAATTTGCATTGTAAGAGATTTTAAATGATAGACGTATGAAAACGAAAAATAAATTATGGAGATTAGTGGCCGGAATGATTATTCTGGTGCTGGCTTCCTGTTATGATGACAAAGGAAATTATGATTATCATGCGATTAACCAGATTGGCATCCGGTTTGAGCAGGAAGCTTATGAAGTGAATCGTTATGAAGAATTGACGGTTGCTCCACTGCTGACTTTTACACAGGGAGAAGGTCAGGAATGCCGCTATAGCTGGATTCTGGAAAAACCGGGGACTACGGTAAAGCAAAACGATACGCTTTCGAATGAGAAAATTCTGAAAAAGGTTATTACGGCAAAAAGCGGTACCTATAATTTATGCCTGGCCGTAACAGATCCGGAAACCGGGGTGACTTTCCGCCAGGAGGCTTCGCTGGCTGTAAAAACAGAATTGACGCAGGGATATATTTTGCTTTGCGAGAAAGGAGGCAAAATGGCGCTGGATATGCTGGCGCGAAAATCGCTGATTACCGACGGGAAGGATAATTTTAAGTTGCTTAAGAATCTGGAAGCCGGACTGCCCGTGGCGGAAAAACCTCTTTCTTTGCGTTATAGCGTCAGCGTAGAAACGGATATGGATACCTGGGATGATGTGTTTTATCATTTTACAGGAATTTGTACTGAAAATGCAATGATTCATTTAGATGAAAACCTGGAAGTGGAGCCTTACCTGGATGTGAATCTGTATGCCTCTGCCCCTTTCGCACAACCTTTGCGTCCGCAAAATGATTTTTACATGGGAGGAAGTGAGTACTTTTTTGCAAACGGAGACTTTTATTTTAGAAGCAACGGGTTTTCTCCGGAATTATTCGGAGCCCCTGCGAACAGTGCAGATGAGTCTTATCAGTTATATCCGGATATGATGGCTTTCGGATCTTCTGCGAAACAGGCTTTATATTATGATATCACCAACAGACGTTTTGTATATTTTAAGTCCGGAGATTTTCTTTCTCCCTTTTTGCCGGAGGATCCGAAGAGCGAATATTTCAATATCGATAAGGAAATGCTGTATATGTGTGGTCCCCGTTATGGTAAAAACGGTTATGCAGTAACCCGCGATCCGGAGGGCAACCCTATAGATTTGTATGTTTACACCGGCACGAAAGCAGCGGATGCTTTACCGGTGATTTATCCCCTGGACGATTTACCCGGTATTCACGACGCCCGGTTTTTCGATATTCCGGAAAAGCAACCCTATTTGTTTTATGCTACGGAAACTGAGGTGTATCAACTGAATTATGATTTGGGCAAGGCAACGCTTCAGCATGTATATTCCGCAGCGGAAGGGAAAAAGATTGTCCGGATGAAGTTCAATCGTTTTACAAATTATAATAGTTATCATGAAGGTGCGGATCGTTTGCTGGTGTGTGTGAATGGTTCCGGGCCCGAAGACTCTTGCGGCGAGTTGCATATATTTTCTATTGCGGAAGGAAATGTAAAGCCGGTGGAGTTCGGCTCGTATTCCGGCATTGCAAAAATTGTAGATGTGGCTTACAAAGAGCAATGATGCTTAAAGTAAGAGCATGCCTGCAAGTGCGGTTTTATGGTTGCAGAAACGACGCGTGATGACTCCCATCACGCGTCGTTGAGCGAAATTTTAATATCCGGGAGCATATTCTTCCGGATATTTTCTGTCAATTCCGTTGCTTTTCCGATGATTTCTGCAGTCAATTCCGCCGATTCGGCCGGAGACAGGGAGTGTTTATCGGCCTGTTCCATTTTTTCCAGGAGCGGGATAATGTCTCTGGCTTCCAATTGCCGGAACAGAGGCAGCATTTTGTGGGCGATCCGGGAAATGGTATCCCACTGTTTGTTCCGAAGGTTGTCCTTTAACAGTTCGATGTGTTCGGTTGTTGTGTCGACAAAGGAAACGATGATTTTTTTTAAAGAATCCGGATCGTCGTCGGTAAATTGTTCGATGTTTTTGAGGGTATATCCCGGCGTTTCCAACCGGGAAGAGTGGGTTGTTCCTGTGGGTGGAGGTGTTTGCGACCGACCTGATAAACGGTCTATAAGCTGGAAAAGCTGGGAGGAGGTGAACGGTTTGTTGAGATATGCGGTAAATCCTGCCTGTACATAATCTGTTTCTTGTTTGTCCGAGTCGGCTGAAAGAGCGACAATCGGCAAGGTTTTGGCGAATGGGAGCGAAGACTGGCGAATTTGTCTTACCAGTTCAAAACCGTTTATGCCGGGCATTTGTATATCTGAAAACAGAAGATCGTAGGATGCTGTCTCCAGCAGACGGATGATTTCAGTGGGCTTGGTGGTCATAGTGGCTTCGATGCCGGCTAATTTCAAAAGATTGCCGGTCATCTCCAGTTGAAGCGCATCGTCGTCCACCAATAATACTTTAAGGCTCCGGTGGTTGGCGGCGACAATGGTTTGTGAGGCAGGTTCGGCGGAAGCCGGTTGAGACGAGGCGACTACTTTTTCAAGTGGAAGAACGATCGTAAAGCAACTTCCTTTGCCGGGTTCACTCTGCAATTTCATGTGTCCTCCCAGCAAATCGATCAATTTCAGGGTAATGGTCAGTCCCAAGCCGGTCCCTTCTATCCCCGAATGCGATTTTAGTCGCGTAAATTCCTGAAAAATGAGTTGCTGTTCTTCAGGGGTCATTCCCGGCCCGGTATCCGCTATTTTTAATATTATTCGCTTATTATCGGTGCTGCTGGCTGCTGTAAAGCTAACCGATCCTTCACGGGTATATTTTATGGCATTAGACAATATATTCGTGATAATTTGCCGGATACGCAGGGCATCTCCCCGGTAATCGCTATTCAGATCGCTGCCGAATTTACTTTTTAGCTCTAATTTTTTGGCTGCGGCCAAGGGCATAAAAGTATCCGATGTTTCCTGGAAAAGTTGGGCAACATTGAAGATGACGCTTTCCAGGGGCATCTTGTTATTTTCCAGTTTCGATAGATCCAGTAGGTTGCTCACTAAATTCAGAATATGCCGGGCCGACCCTTGCATATTTTTCAGGTAATAACGCTGGCGGTCGTCGATGGAAGTGTTATTGATGAGTTCGATATACCCCATCACTGAGCTTAGTGGAGATTTGATGTCGTGAGTCACGGTAAGAATCATTTTCTCACGGCTTTTTAGCAACCGGTCGGCAAATTGATTTGCACTTTCCAGTTCCCGTCGATAGCGCTGGCTTTTGGATAAATCGCGCAAGATAAAAAAGGTAAAGAATACTACTGCTAAAAAAGCCGCTATAGCTACCCAGGCAAAAATGCGGATCATGGTGGTGATCACCTGTTCGCGTCCCTGCTGTTTTTGATAAACATGGCTGATCTCTTCTTTTTCGTATTCACTCAAGATTCGTTTCAATTGATCGGTAATGATTGCACTTTTGCGAATCAGCGCGTATTCTTTTTGATTGATTTTTTGATTGATGGTTTGTGTTTGTTTTTGTACATCTTCCCAGGTGGAACGGAGAATGTTCACCACGGTATCGGTGTTTTGCAGGGAATGGTCGATGGTGTCGACAATAATATGATGGGTAGTGGAAACTTTTAGGATAGAATCCGGCTGGGCCCTGGAAAAAAGGCCGCGCCTTTTCTTTTTATCCGACTTTACATAGGAACTGTCTATGGTGGTGATGTAGCGTTTGACGATGTTTATTTCTTCCGGTAGCGTATCCTTTCCCGATTCTATATGGGCAATTGCTTTATTGTAGAATTCTTCGGGAATAAATGATTTTTTTACGTAAGAGAGATCCTTTAAATTGCGTATTTTATCTTCCAGCAAGTTATTGATGGTATCGAGCCGAAGTTGTTGTTCCAAATGGGAAGTCCATCGGCGTAAAGAATCGATGTTGGTTCTCGTTTCTTCCATAATTTCCATATATTGTCGGAAAGAACGCTCCGAACCGGTTTGGACATAGGCATTGCTCAAAGCTTCGGCTTCGTATAAGCCGCTGAGTGTATTGCCGATCATATATAATTTACGGCTGGAATCATTGCTAACATCTTCATTGACGATGAGCTTGGTGATTTGCTTGTAAATAAGGGTCGTCGAGAGTATGGTTAAGAAAAAAAGCAAAATGTAGCCACCCACCACTTTGATTTTCGTATGTCTTGATTCTTTTTGCATGTTACTTTTCTTTTCTACAAAGATAGAAATAAAAATGAGAGAATAAATCGAAGGTTCAAAGGGCTGGGATCAAGCAGTTTAGTTTTTATGACTGTTATAACCGATTGTGAAGATGGTATAAGTGTAAAAGTCGGTCGACTTAAAAAAGAAGGGTCGGCAAATTGTTTTTTCAATCCGCCAACCCTATGACAAGGGGCATAATGAATATTCGGTAAGCAAGTCCTTATCGATCAAAAATTTGTTTCGATAAAGGAATTGCCACTGGATATCTTATGTTTTTTTCCATTCACCGTCAAGGTATAAGGTTTATTGCTTTTCACCTCTATCTTTTTCGTATCGGCGTGGTAAACGATATCGGTAATCACTTCGCCGAATTTCAGATTTTGAAGTCCGTGTGTACCGTTTTTTTCTTTCAGGTTCCAGTTTACCTCCTTCTGTAAGGCGTCGACTTCCCTGAATCCCAGTACGTTCTCGATAAACAGTGAAATAGGTCCCAGTGCTGACCAGCCGCAAAAATCAGGGCGTGCGCGGCGCCCGACTTCAGTAGAAGGTTCGTCAGCGGAAGGATTATAGCATTCCCATATGGTATGGGGCGTAACGGCATGATAAGTGCGTAGCTGTTGATGGATTACGTTTTCCGCCAGTTTGTCGGCCAATTCGTAATAGCCATACTTTTCCAGTGCTTTCGTTCCCATATACACCATGGGGAGCCAAACGCCTCCCCGCCAATAGTCGCCGGTTTTCCCATTATAATCTTTATCGTCACGGGAGAGGGAATTCCAGGGATATTTACCTCCCATAAAATCGGCATTTTCTAGATATTTCACCATGCGGGCCGCTTGCGCTTTGCCGGGAATTTCCGCCAGCATGGGCCAGAAGGAAGCTGGGGTTTTGATCCGGCAGGGTTCTCCGGTTTCTTTATGGATGTCGTAATAAAAACCGTCCTGTTCATCCCAATATTTTTCGTTGATCAGTTGCTTTAAAGCTTTATATTGCTTCATCCAGTGTTTCTTTTCGCTTTTCAAACCGTAGCGTTCACAGAGGCGGCCGATATATAGAGCAGACAATGCTTGTTGGCTGATGGCGTCGATCCATAGTATATTCCTGTATCCTCCTGCATCTCTTCCGCGCACGGTATTGTCCATGCCGCTGGCGCCTCCGGTCCAGGTGTGTCCGATGATATTCCCCTTTTCGTCTTTCACGACCTCTTTAAAAATAGGGTTGGGGCTGATAGCAGGTTGCCGGTCACCATAAGATAATTCGTTGAAATAGTCAAAATGCCGCTGAAGAAATTTTTTGTCTTCAAGCACATATTTCACATGTTCCTTATCGCCTGTAAATACATAATTGTCATGTTCGATCCAGGCAAACAGGGGAGGATTGTCGCGAAGATGAATACGAAGCGGGCTGACAACGTTTTCATGTAGGGGGAGATAGAGGTTGTCCAAGGTCTGCTTTCCGGGATAAACTGCCGGGGCGTATTTGGAAAACATAACCATAAAACAGGCATCCCAGATCCAGATCTGGTCATCGTAGCAATTTTCATCCAGATAAGGTGATGCCGGGAGTCCTTCAGGTCCTTTCCGTACGCGGTCGGCTGCAATAGCCAAGGTTATTTCGTAAAGTTCGA
>CAJKZL010000198.1 GCA_905204385.1 uncultured Odoribacter sp.
CCTTGCATTTTCCCTTATCGCTCCGGGAATATCAATACAACCGGATTACGAATGATCCCATTCCGGAATTTGCCTCCCTGACCGATCAGGAGCAATCCGTCTCTTTTGACAGCGTCAGCCTCTCCCTGACTCAGGGATTAGCCGGTTATATGACCAAAATGATCCTCCCTCCGGCTCCTCTTTATGGCGAATACACCACCATCATCAAAGCGCAACTGGAGATCAAACCCGAATTTATATACGACAATCCGGTAGCCTTACCCACTTCGATCATGGTGTACACCACCAACGATTTGAATGAACTCACCGGCTACTTGTCCAATAATTCCAAAAACAACGTGACCGGTACGCTGGTGGTCAACGATCAGAATACGGAAGATACCCGTTATATTTTCGATATGACCGAATACTATCAGAATCTTAGCAGTCAGCCCCCCACGGGCCTGGGACAGCAGATCCTGCTCAGCGTACCCAACGACGGGTATTCCAGCACCGGCATATCCTTCAACCAAATGGTCGTCACCGAAGTGCCCAAGGTGAAATTTTACTATGCAAAATATAAATAATCCTAGCCCTGATCGGATATTATGATAAAAAACATTATTTTCGGAATCCTTTTTTGTACTGCTTTCCTGGGTGTACAAGCCCAGAACAACAGCGGGTCGCCATATTCCTTTTACGGCATCGGTCTTTTGCCCGATAACAATGGCCCCTATGGAGCGATGGGAGGCGTTTCCGCCGCAATGCGGGACGACAAAAACATCAACTTTCTCAACCCTGCTTCCTACACGGCCCTCGATAGCAACCGTTTTTATTTCCAACTGGCCCTGACCGGAGAATATGCCAAAATATCCACTCACCGCAAAAGCGGTCACTACCGGGTGGCTCAAAACGGGAACCTCAACATTGCCAACCGCTTATGGAAAGACCTGTACTTTTCGTTCGGATTTACCGAAAAATCGGACATCGGCTACGACCTGCTCTATTCCTACCGGATTGCCGGAAGCACAACGGGCTATTTCAACCAGAACATTTCCGGTGAAGGCGGGCTGAACGATGTTTACGTCGGACTGGCATGGAGATATAAAAACCTCTCCCTCGGTATCAACTTCTCCTATATCTTCGGGAAGCTGGAAAAACAACAAACCCTCACAGCCCAAATAGAGAACAGTTATTACATCCGGACCAGTGAAAACAACCGGATTCACGACTTTCTGTTCAACCCGGGCTTACAGTATGATTTCAAGCTTACCCCGACCTCCCGCATGACGATCGGAACCAGCATGAATTTCACCCAGAAGCTTTCGGCTAAAAAAGAATTTACCTCTTATAAAGTGAGCACTTCCAGCGGAAGTTCCACCATGCTCGATCAGGAAACATTGAACCGGGGGTACATCAAATATCCTTTCCGCATCGCAAGCGGCTTCAACTATCGATATAAAAACAAATGGCAGGTAGCCGGCGACTATACTTTCCAAAAACTATCCGATTATGAAGAATTTAAGCGCAACAAGCAGTTGAACAACTACCACAAAGCAAACCTCGGTGTTGCCTGGACCCCTGAAGAAACAGGACGTTTCTGGTGGCAACGGAATAAATACATGCTCGGAGGTTATTTCGTCAGATCCGACGTGCAAATCAAAGATACGGAAATCAACACCTACGGCGTGACCCTGGGGACGCAAATACCCTTTATGCTCAGACGGGCACAGCAAGCCAGCGACCTATTGCTGGGTGTAGCACTCGACCTGGGAATGCGGGGAACCGAAAAAAACGGACTGATCCAGGAAAAATACATTAAACTCAGAATCAACCTTTCCTTTAAAGAGTTCTGGTTTATGAAGCGAAAGATTAACTAAACATTAACACGGCAAAACGATGCATTTTGCATCGTTTTGTTGTTATAATCCGTACCTTTGTCTTTAGTTAATTTTTATCACAAATTCATAAAATCATGAAGAACACTTTATTTCCATTAGCTGTATTGGCTCTCTCCCTGGCAGCATGCAATTCCACTCCGAAATACACCATCAATGGAACCGTAGAAGGAGAACAGACAGGTACTGTCTATCTGTTGAAATATGCCAACCAAAAAGTAGATACTTTGGCAAAAGCTCCGATCACCGACGGGAAATTTACTATGGAAGGTACAGTTGAAGGTACCACGGATGCTGCATTGAGCATTGAAGGCAAAAGAGGCCGTACGCCGATTTTCCTCGAAAGCACAGCTTTCACCGTTGCATTAAATCCTGCCAATCCGATGGAAAATAAAATCGAAGGCGGCGCTTCACAAAATTTAGCCAATCAATTCATGAGCATCGAAAGCAACGCCATGAATCGTCAAAACGAACTACGCAGCCAATACGCAGAAGCTTATCAGGCTCAGGATACCGCTAAGATCAAGGAAATCGTAGAAAAATTCAATCAACTGGGAAGCGAAGTTCAGGCGAAAGAAGATTCTTTAGTGAAAGCCAACCCCGATTCTTACATTTCTGCTTATATGATCGCTAGTCAAATGGGCGGTATGGAAATGGAAGAACTGTCTGAAAGATACAACGCCCTGGGCGAAAATGCAAAAGCCAGCGAACCCGGTAAAAAAATTGCCGAACGGATGGAAAAAGTAGCCGCCGTCGCTATCGGCAAAGTAGCTCCCGATTTTACACTGAATACTCCTGAAGATAAACCTCTTTCCATGCACTCCATCAAAGGAAAAGTGAAAGTGATCGACTTCTGGGCATCCTGGTGCGGTCCTTGCCGTGGAGAAAATCCGAACGTAGTCAAAGTATACGAAGAATTTCATCCCAAAGGCTTGGAAATCCTGAGCGTTTCTTTAGACAACAACAAAGAAGCATGGTTGAAAGCCATCGAAGACGACAAACTCACCTGGAACCACGTTTCCGACTTGCAAGGTTGGAATAATGCGGCTGCTCAGTTGTATGGAGTGAACGGAATTCCTCACCTGATCGTTTTGGACGAAAATAATGTTATCGTAGCCAAAAACCTGAGAGGAGATGCACTCAAAGAAAAAATTGCCGAATTGCTGAATTAATTTAACATTGATTAATAAAGAGTAGAGGGTGGCGTAAATACGCGACCCTCTCTTTTTTTATACCTTTGTCCGCCGTGAGCAATACCTTAATATCATAAGATGAGAAATTTGTTTTTACTCTTTATATTATTCAGCTTCCTTGCCTTGCAAGGACGGGGACAAACGACTCCGGAATCCGTGTGGGTCGACTCAACCTTACAGCGAATGAGCCTGGATGAAAAAATCGGTCAGCTTTTCATGATTGCAGTCTATAGCAATCAAACGGAAAATTATGAAACAGAAATCGAAAAACAACTTTTAAAATATCATATCGGCGGAATCATTTTTTTTCAGGGAGAACCTTCCCGACAGATCAAACTGACCAATCGCTACCAGAAAGCCTCCAAATACCCCCTGCTGATAGGCTTGGATGCCGAACACGGCGTTGGCTGGCGACTGAAGAATGCAATGGAATTTCCCAAAATGGGCATCCTGGGCGCAGTGAGCAACGACAGCCTGATCTACCGATTGGGAGCAACCATCGCCCGCCACTGTCATGAATTGGGCGTACACGTAAATTTCGCTCCCGTAGTGGACATCAACAGCAATCCCCTCAATCCCGTCATCGGCATCCGCGCTTTTTGCGAAGATCCGGAGGAAGTGGCTCAAAAAGGCATACTTTACATGACCGGTTCTCTGTCCCAGGGAGTTTTACCGGTAGTAAAGCATTTTCCCGGCCATGGAGATACCGCCACGGATTCCCACAAGGCTCTACCCTCCATCCTCCATAGCCGTCAACGTTTGGATTCCATAGAATTATATCCTTACCGGGCTTTAATCGAAGCCGGCGTACCCGCTGTCATGACCTCTCATTTGAATGTGCCGTCCCTGGATTCGACGGGAGTCCCGGCCTCCCTCTCTCCCACCATCATCGATGGGCTGCTGAAAGACCAGCTCGGCTTTAAAGGCTTATGTTTTACGGATGCCATGAATATGAAGGGGGTGACCCAAAATGCCCCTTCGGGCGAAGCCGAAGTAAAAGCCTTGCTGGCAGGTAATGACGTACTGTTATTCCCGGAACATATCGGCAAAGCGGTCCAGGCAGTCCGTCAGGCCATCACCGATAGCCTGATCAGTGAAGAAATGCTGAACGAAAAATGTCGTAAGATCCTGGCCGCAAAATGGAAATTTGCCCTGCCGAATACTGCTCCTTCGGAGACCGAAGGCCTTTGGTCCAGACTCCATCGCCCGGAAGCACTGGCTCTGAAACAGCATTTATACAAAGAAGCCATTACCTTGATCCGGAATAACGATTCTCTCCTTCCTCTTAAACGGTTGGACACCCTGAAGATTGCAAGCCTGCATTTCGGCGGGGGAAAATTGAACAATTTCCAAACTACGCTCAATCATTACACTTCGGTCAGTCATTTCACCGTTCCTGCCAATCTGTCGGCAGATGATCTGCGCAACTGGAAACAAAAACTCAAAAACTACAATTGCATCATCCTCTATAATAGTACTGCCAATAACTCCTTCAGTAAAAATTTCGGTTACAACCGCACACTGGAAGCGCTGGTCGCCGCCCTGAAGGGAAAACGCCTCATCCTTTGTCACCCGGCTATTCCTTATGGGCTAAGCCATTATATGACATTGCCCCTGGATGCCGTTCTGATATCCTATGAAAACCATCTTTATGCTCAACAATATGCAGCCCAAGCCATTTTCGGGGGGATTGCCTGCAAAGGCCGACTACCGGTGAGCATCGATTCTACCTACCGAGCGGGACTTTCGCTCCACACCGCCAAAACACGCCTTAGCTATGAAACTCCGGAAGCATACGGCATTCATTCCGACCGACTCGACCGTATCGATTCCCTGTGCAAAAGGGCCATACAGCTGAAAGCCACTCCGGGTTGTCAGGTATTGGTGGCTAAAGACGGAGCGGTGATTTACAATAAAGCTTTCGGTTACCATACCTACCAACAGAAAAAAGCCAATAAGACCACCGATATTTACGACATCGCTTCCGTCACGAAAATTACGGCAACCCTTCCTGCGGTCATGAAATTATACGATGAAGGGAAAATCGAACTGGATAACGCTCTGGCCTCCTATTATCCTCCGTTGGACACCACCGATAAGAAAGACATTACCGTGCATGAAGTACTTTGTCACAATGCCGGACTGAAAACCTTTATCCCCTTTTTTCCCAATGCCATCGACAAAAAGTCGATTCCGGGCCCGCTCTTTACCACCAGGCGGACAGCGACCAATACCCTGCGGCTAAAAGACCGGCTTTATGCCAACGTCGATTATCGGTTCAGAGACAGCACCATCTCACGCACTCCCCGGGAGGGTTATAAATTCATCGCTCCCGGCTTATACCTGTACCCGGCCTATCAGGATACCATCCGGCAGGCAATTCTTACCTCACCACTCAATGCCCGGAAAACATACGCTTACAGCGATCTCGGGTTCATTCTGCTGAAGTATGCAGTAGAATATGTCAGCGGGGAAACCCTCAGCCGCTTTTGCAAGAATAATTTTTACCTGCGTCTGGGCATGAACAGCACCGATTTCCGGGCTGCCGAACGTCTGCCAAAATCCAGAATAGTTCCTTCTTGTTATGACAAGCTATACCGGAAAACAGAACTCAACGGCTTCGGTCACGACCCCACCGCCGCTTTGCTGGGAGGAATAGCCGGACATGCCGGATTGTTTTCCACAGCCGGCGATCTGGCCAAAATATTACAGATGTACCTGAATAAAGGCAGTTACGGGGGCGAACGGTTTTTATCGCCGGAAACACTTTCCCTATATTCCTGCCGCACCACCACCTACGACAATAACCGTAGAGCGTTAGGCTTCGATAAGCCCGAGCCCGATTCTTCAAAAACCAGTCCCGTTTGCAATTCGACCCCTTTAAGCAGTTTCGGTCACACCGGATTTACGGGTATAATGGCCTGGTGTGATCCGGACAACAACTTGATATACATTTTTATGTCCAACCGGACCTATCCCGATGAATTCAACACCAAGCTATCTAAGGAAAATATCCGCACAAAAATTCAGGAAGTTATCTACGAGGCATTGGGGAGAGAGGTTGAAAGTTTATAGTTGAAAGTTGAAGGTTTATAGCTTAACGTTTATAGTTGAAGGTTGAAAGTTTAGGGAAGTCGTTCATCGTTAATCTTTCATCCTTCAACGATCCTCGTCAATTTCATTACGGAAAAAATTCCGAATTTA
>CAJKZL010000199.1 GCA_905204385.1 uncultured Odoribacter sp.
ATCATTCCGCCGCGCGCCCCCATTTCAATGCTCATATTGCAAATGGTCATCCGGGCTTCCATCGACAAGGAACGGATGGCGGAACCTGCGAATTCGATGAAATGGCCTGTGCCTCCTCCGGTTCCCAGTTGAGAGATGATATAGAGGATAATATCCTTAGAGCATACCCCCGCTTTTAAACAGCCCTCGACGTTGATCCGCATGGTCTTCGGCTTGCTTTGCAATACACATTGGGAGGAAAGAACCATTTCCACTTCACTGGTACCTATGCCGAAAGCGACGCATCCCATGGCGCCGTGGGTGGAAGTATGGCTGTCGCCGCAAACAATCGTCATGCCCGGTTGGGTGAGTCCTGTCTCGGGACCCATGACATGGATGATGCCATTTTTGGGGGTACCTACCTGGAAGATGTCGATGCCATGCTCCCTGCAATTTTTTTCAAGGGTGGCGAGCTGCCTGGCCGAATGAGGATCGCTGGCCGGAAGATGCTGGTCGAGTGTCGGGATATTGTGATCGGGACTGGCGGTAACCTGGCCGGGCCGGAAGACTTTGGCTCCTCTGGCCTTTAAACCTTCGAAAGCCTGAGGGCTGGTCACTTCATGGATATATTGCCGGTCGATATAGAGGACGCACGAACCTCCCGCTATCGTCTCGACTGTATGGGCATCCCAGATTTTATCGAATAATGTCTTCATAAATGTGATCGAATGTTAGGTGATAACGATGGCCCCTTCTAAGGAAAGGCATGGAAATCATGCCGTATCCGCTAAAAGGGATCGCTATGCCGGATTATGATATTTTTGAAATGGCGTCGATGAATGATTCGACGGATGCGGTGACAATGTCGGTATTTGCCCCGAAACCGTGGTACATTTTTCCTTTATGTGAGATCTGAATATGCACTTTACCCAAATCGTCGCTTCCCCGGGTGATAGCCTGTACCAGATATTCCTCCACATGCACCCTCCGTTTGGTCATGTTTTTTACGGCCGTGATGGCAGCATCTACCGGTCCGTTGCCGCTGGCCGTCTCGGTGAACGAGTCCCCGCCGAAACTGATTTGTACGGTTGCCGTCGGAATGGTAGTGGATCCGCAAATCACCTGCAGGGATTCTAATTTCATGTCGCGTTTTTTTCGGGAAGCTTCACTTCCGACCAATACTTCCAGATCGCGGGTGGTGATGTCTTTTTTCTTATCGGCCAGTTCCAGAAAACGTTGATAGATGGCGTCGAGTTCTTCGTTATCGGGATTGTAGCCTATTTCTTTGAGGTGATGTTTCAGGGCTGCGCGTCCGCTGCGGGCGGTCAGGACTATGCTGGATTGGTCTACTCCGACTTCTTCGGGATCGATGATTTCGTAGGTTTCCCGGCTTTTCAGCACACCATCCTGATGGATGCCCGAAGAATGAGCAAAGGCGTTTCTTCCGACGATGGCTTTATTGGGCTGTACCGGCACCCGCATGAGGCTCGATACCAATTGACTGCTGGCAATGATCTGTTTGGTGTCGATGCCCAATTCGAAATCGAGGTTTTTATGGCAATGGATAGCCATGACGACCTCTTCCAAAGCCGTATTGCCGGCTCTTTCACCTAGTCCGTTGATGGTCACCTCTACCTGTCGCGCCCCGTTTTGAACCGCGGCCAGGGTATTGGCGGTCGCCATGCCCAGGTCGTTGTGACAATGGGTGGAAATAATGGCTTTGTCGATATTGGGTACATGGTTCATCAGATAGGCGATTTTTGCTCCATATTCATTGGGCAGACAATAGCCCGTTGTGTCGGGAATGTTGACAACGGTCGCTCCGGCTTTAATGACGGCTTCTACTACCCGGGCCAGGTATTCCTCTTCGGTACGTCCGGCATCTTCGGCGTAAAATTCCACGTCATCCACAAATTGACGGGCGTATTTTACGGCTTTCACCGCCCGTTCTACATTCTCGTCCGGATTGGAGTTGAGCTTTTCATGAATATGATAAAAAGAGGTTCCTATTCCGGTATGAATACGACCTCTTTTGGCAAATTTCAGGGCTTCGGCGGCACAATCGATATCTTTCTCCACTGCGCGGGTTAATGCACAAATGGTCGGTCGGGTGACCGCTTTCGAAATTTCTACAACCGAGTTGAAGTCTCCGGGGCTGGAGATCGGAAACCCCGCCTCGATGATGTCGACCCCTAATTTTTCCAGTTGTCGCGCCACTTCGATTTTTTCTATCGTATTTAATTGGCAGCCGGGGACTTGTTCTGCATCCCGCAGGGTGGTGTCGAATATATATACTTTTTCACTCATATAGATTTCAGGTAAAAGGGTAATGTTAAGGATAAAAAGATCAGGTAAAGACTATAGGACATAAGCTGCCTGTCCGGGCTTATGCCTATAGTCGGGAAATTTAATTGTTTTCCGGTCTTAATTTTCTCACGGCGGCCCCTGCCTGCCACATCTCCGATTCCCTCATGGTTTGAAGTTCTTTCTCCAGTTTTTCCCGGTAGTCCGGTTTACTGTTGGAATCGATAGAGCGTTGGGCTTCATTTCCGCAAGCCACCTGATTGTAGAGTTCTTCAAAGACAGGCTTCGTGGCATCGCGGAATTTTTCCCACCAATCCAATGCTCCCCGCTGGGCGGTGGTGGAACAATTGGCATACATCCAGTCCATGCCGTTTTCAGCGATCAGGGGCATGAGGCTTTGGGTCAGTTCTTCGATGGTTTCGTTGAAAGCTTCCGAAGGAGAGTGGCCGTTAGCCCTTAACGTATCGTATTGAGCGGCGAAGATTCCCTGGATGGCTCCCATCAGGGTGCCTCGTTCTCCCGTCAGATCGGAATACACCTCCCGCTTAAAGGTGGTTTCGAACAGATAGCCGCTACCAACGCCGATTCCCAATGCGATCACTCTGTCCCAGGCTTTCCCTGTAGCGTCCTGGAAAATGGCGTAGCTGGAATTCAATCCTCTTCCCTGTAAAAACATTCTTCTCAGTGAAGTGCCCGAGCCTTTGGGGGCGATCAGGATCACATCCACATCGGCCGGAGGAACGATGCCCGTCCTTTCCTTATAGGTGATTCCGAAACCGTGGGAAAAATAAAGGGCCTTGCCAGGCGTCAGGTGTTTCTCGATCGTGGGCCACATGGTGATCTGTCCGGCATCCGACAACAAGTACTGTATAATGGTCCCTTTTTCGGCAGCCTCTTCTATCTCGAAAAGCGTTTCTCCCGGCATCCATCCGTCCTCTATCGCTTTGTCCCAGCTTTTGCTTCCTTTGCGTTGCCCTACGATGACGTTGAATCCGTTATCTCTCAGATTCAGGGATTGCCCCGGCCCTTGTACTCCATAACCGATTACCGCAATGGTTTCGTCTTTTAAGATTTCCCGGGCTTTGGATAATGGAAATTCTTCTCTGGTTACTACATTTTCTTCAATTCCGCCGAAATTAATTTTTGCCATGATAATAATAATTTAATTGTTAGTGTTATCGTATCTTTAATCTATAATCTATAATCTATAATCTATAATCTCTCAACTCTCAACTTTAAACCTTAAACTTTAAACTTTCAAGTATTCGTTCAGCAACTCATGCTTCGACTTTATGATGGCCACCTGTCCGGAGCGGACAAATTGTTGCACCCCGAAAGGCTTCAGCAACTGAAACAATGCCTGGGTTTCCTCTTTATGTCCGGTTTTTTCCAAAACGATATAATCGTCGCTGATTTCCAGGATCCGTACATGATGGGCGCGGACCAGTTGTTCTACATTTGTGCTTCGGGTGACTTTATAAAGAGCGATTTCTTGCTGGACTACCTCATCGGGGGTGTACACAAATGCTTTCAACACGTCTATTTTTTTTTCGATTTGCTTGACCAGCTTCTCGATTTGTTCCGGTTCTGAAAACACCACTATGGTAAATTTGTGGATACCGTTTAATGCCGATTCGGAAACGGTCAGGCTTTCGATGTTCACATTCCGGCAAGTAAATACGGTCGTGATCTGACTTAATAAGCCTACTTTGTTTTCTGAAAATACAGTGATGATATATTCTTTGTTCATATCCTGAATGATTATCCGCTATGTTAGACTTCTATTCCCATTGCCTTTATTCCAGGCGGATGTCGGCCACCGCTGCACCGGCCGGTACCATCGGGAAGACGTTTTCCTCTTTCTCGACTTTTACCTCCAGCAAGTAAGCACCTGGATGATTTTTCATGTCCAGAATGGCTTGTTCCAGTTCTTCTCTTTTTTCTACACATCGATAGGCGATCCCGTTTCCCTGGGCGATCAGCCCGAAATCGGGATTGGTCATTTCCGTGAACGAATAGCGCTTGTCGAAAAACAGTTCCTGCCATTGGCGCACCATGCCCAGAAAGCAATTGTTGAGCAAAATGATTTTCACCGGAATGTTCGATTGAAAGATAGTTCCCAATTCCTGTATAGTCATTTGTAAACCTCCGTCTCCGACGAAAAGGCAAACTTCCCGGTCGGGCGCGCCGACCTTCGCCCCTATGGCTGCGGGCAACCCGAAACCCATCGTTCCCAGTCCGCCGGAAGTGACGACGCTGTGGCTGTGGGTAAAGCGGAAATAGCGGGCTGCTACCATTTGTTGCTGGCCGACATCCGTGACCATAACGGCATTGTCCCGGTAAGCTTTGGAAACCAGATGGACCACTTCTCCCATCCGGATGTGCTTGCCCGTAGGATAGATGGCAGGCTCGATGATTTCCTGGTATTCTATATTATAACAGGCTTTGAACTCCCCGATCCAGGAGGTATGGGTATTGCCGACGATCCTTCGAGTCAGTAGCGGTAGTGTTTCTTTTACGTTGCCGATGAGCGGGACGTCGGCATATACGATTTTATTGATCTCCGCCGGATCGATTTCCATATGGATGATTTTGGCATCGATGCCGAATTTTTCCGGATTTCCGGTTACCCGGTCGTCGAATCGCATCCCGATGGCTATTAAAAGGTCGCAGTCTTTATTTTTAATATTGGGAGCATAGTTGCCGTGCATCCCCAACATCCCGACATATTGCGGATGATCCGAGGGCAGGGCGGAGAGGCCCAATAAAGTGGCTGCTGCCGGTATTCCGCTTTTTTCGAGGAAAGCTTTTAATTCGTTTTCCGCTTGTCCCAGAATCACTCCTTGCCCGATGAGAGCCAAGGGACGGCGGGCGAGGTTGATGAGTTTCGCCGCTTGGGCGATCTGGTCTTCGTCGATTTCAGGATAGGGACGGTAACTGCGTATAGAGTCGATTTTTTCATATTTGAATTCGGCTATCTCCTGTTGTGCGTCTTTAGTGATATCCACAACGACAGGACCCGGGCGGCCCGAACGGGCGATGTAAAATGCTTTGGCTATGGCCATGGGGATATCTGCTGCCCGTTTTACCTGGCAGTTCCATTTGGTAACGGCCTGGGTGATTTGGATGAAATTGGTTTCCTGGAAAGCGTCGGTGCCCAGGTAATTCGATCCTACTTGCCCGCTAATGAGCACTATAGGCGTGGAATCCATCATCGCATCGGCTAATCCGGTAACGGTGTTGGTGGCTCCCGGTCCCGAGGTGACCAGGCATACTCCCACTTTGCCGCTTACGCGGGCATATCCCTGGGCGGCATGCACGGCACATTGCTCATGCCTGACCAGGATGTGATCGATCCGGTCCCGGTAGTCGTAAAGGGCATCGTAAACGGGCATAATGGTGCCTCCGGGATACCCAAAGAGGGTATCGACGCCTTCCCGGAGGAAAGATTCGATAACCGCCTTCGAGCCCGAAAAACAAGTGCTTGCTACAGCTTGTTTTTCTTTATGGATAGGTTGTGTAGTAGTGTGCATGGTTGTGTGTTAAGGTGTTGATTATAAATAGAAACTTTATTTTCAATTATCGATCTCCCGGATGGCACCTTTATCGGCCGAGCTGACCATCATGGCGTAGGCTTGCAACGATTTGGGGACTTTCCGGTTCCGGTTAGCGGGCTTGAAGGCCTTTTGACGGCTACGGCGGGCGGCCAGTTCTTCCTCGCCGACCAGCAGTTGAATCCGGCGTTCCGGTATATTGATCTCGATCGGGTCGCCGTTTTCTACCAGGGCAATGTTGCCTCCTGCCGCCGCTTCGGGGGAAACATGTCCGATCGAAAGTCCGGAGGTGCCCCCGGAAAACCGTCCGTCCGTAATCAGCGCACAAGCCTTGTCCAGGTGTTTGGATTTCAGGTAAGAGGTAGGGTATAGCATTTCCTGCATCCCCGGTCCGCCTTTGGGTCCTTCGTAGCGGATAACCACCA
>CAJKZL010000200.1 GCA_905204385.1 uncultured Odoribacter sp.
GTGGGTTAGAATTTACACAACGAAGCTTTCCTGAAAGACAACGTCGGTTGGCTGAAAGAACTGAAAATAAGAGGCTCCATCGGATTGACAGGTAATCAGAATTTCGATCCATATATGTCGCGCACGACTTTCAAATTTTACGACGACGATGCCTACTATAATAGCCTGGGGGTTTATTTTATCCAATTCGGAAACAAAGACCTGAAATGGCAAAAAAGCCTGAAGAAAAATATCGGACTGGACCTGACGATTCTGGACCGTCGTGTGTCTTTAAGCCTGAATTACTACGACGAGCTGACCAAAGGCTTGCTGCTTCCTGTTACGGTCGCACCCTCACTCGGTTTTGCCAGCTATACGGAAAACTACGGTGAGCAAAGCAACCGCGGATATGAATTCGATTTTAGCGCGATCCTGATCCGGAACAAAAATTTCGACTGGGCGGTTTCTTTCAGCGGTACCCACAACCGTAACCGGATTGAAAAAATCAGTGATGCCTTGAGATCCATCAACGATAAAAATAATCAGGATGAAAAAAATTATACCAAGCCCGTATCCATTTACGAAGAGGGTGAATCGCTGAGTGCCATCAAAGCCGTTCGCTCCCTGGGCATCAACCCCCAAAGCGGAAAAGAAATCTATCTCACCAAGGAAGGAAAAATTACAGAAATCTGGGATCCCAACGATAAAGTTACCTGCGGAGACCTGGCAGCCGATCTCGAAGGAACCATCGGCACCAACCTTATGTGGAAACAATTCACACTCAACGCTCTTTTCCGTTACAGCTTCGGCGGGCAAGTATACAATCAAACCTTAGTAGACCGCATCGAAGGGGCCGATCCTACTGAAAATGCCGACCGACGCGCTTTCGAAGCCAGATGGAAAAAACCGGGCGACCATACCTTTTATAAAGATATCGCAGACCGTGATCCATCCAGACTATCGAGTCGTTTTGTAGAAGACAATAATTACCTGGAAATGAGCAATATTTCGCTTTTTTACCGTTTTAAACGGGAATTAATCAGCAAATGGGGACTCAGCAATCTGAAAATCGGTCTCAACATGGCTAATGCCTTTCACGTTTCAACGGTGAAACGCGAAAGAGGAACCGACTATCCTTTTGCCAGACAATTTACTTTTTCGTTGAACTTAAATTTCTAAGAGGTTATGAAATATCTGAATTATATCGCACTTTCTTTGATTCTGCTCCTGTCGGGCTGTAATGAATGGCTCGATCTCACACCTCAGGGACAAATCGTCGACGAGAAACTTTTTGAGAAAGAAATCGGTTATAAAGAGATTTTAACCGGGGTATACAACACCATAACCAAACAGCCGGCATATGGAACGGATCTGTCGGTCGGCTATGTCGATGCGCTAGCCCAATATTGGACGATCAACTCCAAAGATCACGCCCTCTACGATTTTGCCAACTATAATCTGAAAACGGACAAGGCAGAAAAGCGTTTGTTGGCTTCCTGGTCCACTTTATACGAGGCCATTGCAAACCTGAACATCCTGCTGGAAAGACTGGAGGGGCATGATACCACTTCGCTGGAAACCTACAACCTGCTGAAAGGAGAAGCATTGGGGCTACGGGCTTACCTGCATTTTGACCTGCTCCGGCTGTTCGGACCTGTCCTGAAAACCAACCCCAACGGTGAAGCTATTCCCTATCGGAAAGAATTTTCTAAAAATATCCTGGACAGGATGCCGGCCGACGAAGTCATGAAAAACATCGAAACCGACTTATTGGAGGCTTATAATCTGTTACAAAACGATCCTATCAAACAAAATGGACGGCAAAAAGCGGGTGCGGCTGTCAATACGATAACCGATAATTTCCGCGGCATACGGATGAATTATTATGCTGTCACCGCTACCCTGGCACGCTATTATCTGCTCAAGGAAGATATGCCCAAAGCTTATCAATACGCTAAGGAAGTCATAGAGGCCGAGGACATCTTCAAGCTGCTCGTAAAGAATAGTTTACTAAAAGATAAAGATTTATTATTCCAGAGCGAACTCATCTTTGCCTTATACGACCGGAATATTTATTACCGCTTAGGACCGGTTTTCTCTCAAGGTCCTAAAAAAGAAGACTTGAAATATACCATTGATTATGCACTGGAAACCAATAAAGTCTACGAAAATACCGTTTATGTGAGTAATGGACATGGAAGTTCCGAAGACTACCGCCTACAATATTGGTTTACAACGCTTCTGGGCACGGAAACAATTGCTAAATACCAATGCGACAATGACAAACCCGAAGGTGAAAGGCCTTATTATCCCCTGATACCCATGATACGCCTGAGCGAAATGTACTACATTGCCGCCGAGGCAAAACTCGGCACTCCGGAAGGGAATAGCGAAGCCCGCGATTTACTGAATGTAGTGCGCAAATCACGGAATGTACCGCTTTTGGACGTCAGCATTTCCGAAACTCACGACTTGCTGGAAGAAATTATCGCAGAAATCCGCAAAGATTCCTGGGCCGAAGGAAAACTATTCTATGCTTACAAACGGCTCAATCATGATATCCTGACTTCAGGCACACCTATTCCGGCCGGCAACAACGTGTTTGTCATGCCTTACCCGATAGCAGAAACCGATTTTGGTACCCATTAATACAATTGCTCTATGAAAAGATTATTTTATATACTTACCATTTATTTTTTCGGCATGAGTTTATTATCGTGCCAGGAAAACGACAGATTGCTGTTCACGGACGATTCGGCCATTTACTTTACGCTTCCGACCAAAGACACTACTTTGCTGATTCAGGAAGATACCGTGGTGTATTCTTTCGCCCTGGAAACCCACTCGGTTTACACTTTACGACTTCCGATAGAATCTACAGGACTAGCCCCCAACCGGGAACGCACCTATAAAATCAGCATTAATCCTTCTTACACTACCGCTGTGGAAGGCACCGATTTTGAAGGGCTCAAAACCGAATACCACATGCCGGCCAACCGGGGACTGGATACTGTCAGCTTTACCGTACACCGAACCTTGCCCATGCAAACGGCCGCCAGAACCCTGTGCCTGGACATTGTGCCTACAGCAGACTTCAAGGAAGGAATACAGGAAAGAACAAGCATTTATCTGAAATTTTCAGATATCCTCGAAAGACCGGTATGGTGGGATAAATGGGAATTCGTGATGGGAGAATACGGCCGGAAAAAACATGATAAATGGCTGGAAATATGGGGAAAATCGCCCCTACCTACGGATGTCATGATGATCCATCCTTTTTATACTCCCAAAGAACTGATGGCCATACAGGATTTACGCCTTTACTTCGAACGCAATGAAGTGTATGAAAACGGTAAGCGGGTCACCGTTCCAAAAATGTATTAATGAACAAAGAATTAAATACTTAATTTAAATAGGCGATGATGAATCCCTTATGTTCGAGGAGTGCCGGAGAAAATGATGATACAATGAGGGTTTCCTAAGGCCGTTAATATAATACTTTAATCCTTTGAAATTTTATATTCTTTTTTTAAGCATACTGGCTTTATGTCTGTTCTCAGGCTGTTCCGACGATCAGGGTAATTACGATTACGAAGATCTGAACACCATCACTATTGACAGTATCAAAGAAAACTATACCGTAATCCGGTTCGACTCCATCGAACCGATAGCGCCGGTTCTGACCTTTAAGTTCGATCCTCACCAGGACCTTAGCTTTGAATGGAAAGTCAATTACAAAACCGTATCCGACAAGAAAATTCTGAATGTTGCTATCGATGCTCCGCTGGGAACCAATTATGCCACGTTATTCGTGACGGATAACCACAACGGGGTGAAATATTACAAGGATTTCAAAATCAAGGTAAACACCTCCTATTCGGACGGGCTTTTGATTTTGAGCGAAAAAACGGACAAAAGCGCCATGTTATCCTACCTACGGAGAGACAAAAAAAACGGCCAGGTGATCAATGAGGTCTTCGAACTGGAGAATCCCAGACAGGACCATTTAGGAAATTATCCACAGCAGATCGCTTATTCTCAAAACATGCAAACCCGTAGCTACAATTATTATATCATTTGTAAAGAAGGTATTAAAAAGATCGCTACGTTGAATGCAAATACCATGCAATTAGAGAAAGTTGACAATGAGACCACCGTGATGGGAGGTTATACCGGAGATTTCTATCCCACTATGCTGACCCAAAGTCCCACAGGAGGCTTCGCCGTGAGCGAAGGAAAAGCATTTACCTATAATGCTTTTGGAAGCGGAAATCTAAACCGTCCCATTCCGGGAGATTACGAATTGGCCTGGACTGATTTCAACCATATCTGGGGTTCCTATGCCCAATTCGGGTACGATCGGAAAAATCATCGGTTTGTCGTCTTCACCCAAACGGAAGACGATATGTATTCTTACGATCAAGTATCCACTTATCACGAAATCGAAGGCTTTGAAGGGCAAATCGTTGAAACGGCAGGTCTGGATTTTGTAGCAGGAGGAGCAACCGGCGATGCCTATTCCTTAGAAGAAAAGAAAGCGATCCTGTGTAATAAAGCCGAAAATAAAGCTTATTTCTATACCCTGAATACCACTCTCGACCTCAATGCCCAGCAAACCGGAGTAAAAGCGGTTCCCCCTTATGGCCTGACATTAGATATGACCAAAGAAAATTTCCTCAGCGAACAGGGGGTTTACAAATTCGCTTCCCTCAATCGGTATTGGTATATTGCCAACGGTCGCACCATCACCCGCCTATTCTGGAATGAAGGAGGGACAACTAAAACGTTCACCTTGCCCGCCGAAGCAAAAGGAGAAGTGACCGCTATGGCTTTCGATGAGGATGAAACCGAACTGTATGTCGGCCTTTATGATGCCGGTTCGACTAACGAATACAAAGGAGCCATCGCCATACTGAATCCGGAAACAGGCGAATTATTGGAATATATCGTCAATGCCGGAGAAAAAATTGTCGATCTGTTCCGAAAAGAATAAAATCAACGGAAGAGAATCCGGAAGTCTCAGTGCAGACTTCCGGACCATCTTTTCTGATCAAGAAAAATAACGTTTTCCTTCAAAATCCCTCCGTAGCGTTTTCTATTCAAAGCCAGGGTAAGAACCCATAGAAACGGTTTCGTTATTTAATCCAGTCTTAAAACCAGATTATGAAAATCAAGATCTTCCCTTTTTTCTTTATGCTGTTTATCTGTATGGG
This sequence comes from uncultured Odoribacter sp., assembly GCA_905204385.1. The sequence goes on from CAJKZL010000200.1 coordinate 5,193, forward strand.
TTTTGAAAATCCCGTAGCCCATTTCAGTGGCAAATTCAGCAACTCCCTGAAAAGTAAAAGCCTAATTCTCCAACTTGCCGGCCAGGACAGCATTCTCATCAGCATACCCATACAGGAAGACGGTAGCTTTAGCTTCGACTACCCCGTCAGTAAACCGCAAATGGCAGAAATCCGGGCCGTTGAAAATCACATTTGCATACCCCTCGTTCTGGAAAAGGGAAGATATGAATTAAAACGGGATAAAGAAGAGTATATTTTTGAAAGTAAAAATTCCCCCCTACACCGCCGATTCGTCGATTATCAACGCAAAGAAAGAGCCAATACAGCCAATTATCAGCGACTCTGCGAAGGTTACGACACCATCGGCGATATCCGGCAAAAGGCAAAACGCAGCCAGATTTTATCGCGTGAATTCGAGAAAAATGAAGTATTCCGGCTAAACAGCTTGCGGAAATTCAGCGGCACGGCTGTTGCTCCCTATATTATATTCCAGGGCATTAATTATTACCAAAGCAATTATAAGGGATTCTGTCTGGCTATAAATGCCCTGGGAGACACTGTTGCAAACGACAAGATACAAAAACAAGTACTTGAACTTTACAGAGCGCTGAAAGCAGAACAACTGGAGGGGAAAGCTCCGGATTTTACCTTAACGGACCTTGAGGGGAATAAGTTATCGCTGAAAGATTACCGCGGGAATTGCGGCTTGGGGGTTTTCTGGGCTTCCTGGTGTGCTCCCTGCAGGGAAAAGAATAAGGAATTATACAAAATCTATCCTAAATTGAAAAAGAAAGGATTGGAAGTGATATCCATTTCTCTGGACGACAACCGTCTGCAATGGATCAAAGCAGTAAACGAGGATCGGATTTCCTGGACTCAGCTAAACGATCCGAAAGGGTTTAAAAACAGCGATGTCCGAAAAGCTTATCGGGTTAATCAGGTCCCTACGGTATATTTAATATCGCCCGAAGGCGATATCATCACCGCTAATCCCTCCTTGACGGAACTATACCGATATTTAAAGAAACGGTCTCATTTATAAGGTGCCCCGAAAAATGCCTGAT
>CAJKZL010000201.1 GCA_905204385.1 uncultured Odoribacter sp.
AAAAATAAAACGATCATTACGTATCTACCCGCCAGGGCTGTGCCGAGTACAATCAGGTAGGGCACTACTTAGAGCCATTCGCCCGGGGCACACGACGCCGGGGTATGTATTTCCATGCCGGCAAAAATATAATAGATCAGCAGCAATATGGCCGCCGGCATGACAATCATGCTGTTGACCTTGAATTTGTCGCGCATTTCGCATCCCTGGGTTTTGGTGGCCGCTATGGTGGTATCCGAGATAAAGGAAAGATTGTCGCCGAAGAATGCTCCGCCCACTACGATGGCGACCATAAAGGGGAGTCCGACGGCTGTTTTTTCGGCAATACCGATGGCTACTGGGGTGAGGGCCACGATGGTCCCGACGGAGGTTCCCACGGAAAGCGAGATAAAACAAGCGGCAATGAACATGCCGGCCAGCAGCAGATTGTCGGGAAGAAGATGCAGGGTGAGGCCGACGGTGGCGTCGATGGCTCCCATAGCTTTGGCCGACTGGGCAAAAGCCCCTGCCAGTATGAAAATCCAGATCATTAGTAAGATATTCTTGTCGGAAGCTCCGCCGGAGAAATGACCGATGCGTTCCGCTAAACTCAGACGGGGTGTCATGGCTATCGCAGCTATGGAAGAAATTAAAAAGGCTACAGTGATCGGAACCTTGTAGAAATCATCGACCAGTAATGAAGTGACCAGATATACCCCCAGAAAAATGAAAAGAGGGCTTAAGGCTAAAACGGAGGGTTTCGGGGGTTGATGCATACTTTATTAAGCTGTAATTTAATAGGCAGCAAATTTAATGTTTTTTTGTCTGGAAATAAGCATGCCTATTTATATAACACAATAAGTTATATTGCTATTTTATAAGTTTAAGTAATAGATAATATAGAGTTTGGTCTCTGGGGGAAGCACTTAAAGGCTTTGAGATGGAGAATGATGAACACTGCTCACAGGAAAATATTGCAAATTTAAATGTTTCTTTTTTTGGTTAAATGATCAGTTAAATATAATCCTTTATAATTGTTGCAAATATACAATTTTAGTGAATAAAGAAAGAATTCAAGATCAAAATTTTATACAGGATTATTTTTATCTGTTCATTTCACCAAAAAAAGGAACATTAAAAATGGATTTATTGAAATGTTTTGGTTTTTGGGAGAAAAGAATAGTGGTGTTTTCTTTTCTTTTTCTTTCTTTAGAGGGATTTACTCAGGAAGCAGAAAACGATTATATACAGTTTTATCAAAAGTTCATCAGTCCTGTAAGATACAAAAGTTGTGGCATGTATCCTTCCTGCTCGCGTTACAGTATGATGTGTTTTCGTGAAACAGGATTTTTTAATGGAATGTTTTTTACGGCAGACCGCCTGATGCGATGTTGTAATATCCCCCTTGCGTATCCCAGGATCGAGTTAAATGAGAATTGGTATTATTTGGATTATCCTCCAACTCATCCTTCTGTGAACCCTCAACGTTTTTATTTTAATATTTCAGTGGATGGAACAGCAGCTAGTACTGAAATGTTTATACAGAATTTAATGAGAAGGGGGCTTTATTCTGAAGCGCTTTCGGAAATTAGCCGTGCCCTTTTTTTTCAGGCAGATGTTTCCGACAGTATTTATTTGCTGAAACTACAATGTTATGAGGCTCTGGAGCAAAATGATAAAGCGCTACAGGAATATAATAATTATCCTGCAAAGGTTACTGAAAATCCCCGTATTCGCCTGGAAGTCGCCGGGATAAATCTAAGAGAGAGGAACTTTGAAGAAGTACAGAGGATTTGCTCAGGCTTTCAAATTTATGAACATTACCATAATGTTGCACAAACCTATAGAGGTATTGCCTGTCTGTGGCAGAACCAATTGGAGGATGCAGGTCGATTTTTTGAATCGGGAATTAATGCTTCTCAAAATTTGGCGAAACTAGATGAATATCGATGTTTTAAACGGAAAAATCCTCGCTTGGCGACATTCTATTCGATTATTCCTGGAGGCGGTTATTGGTATTGCGGAGGGAAACGGACTGCTGTGACTTCTTTTTTGATTAATGGATTGTTAGGATATGCCGTGTATACCAGTGTTAAATCGAAAAATTATGGGTTGGCTTCTCTGCTGGGAATTTTGAATATCAGTTTTTATTTTGGAAATGTAAAAGGTGCTAATCTTTCAGCCAAACGTTATAATGCTTATAAGGAAAACAATATTAAAAATGATTTATATTTAAATAACCGTTTTAATTGAGTAATTATGAAGAGAGTATTTTTTTATGGTGTGGCATTATCGGCCTTAATATTTAGTTCATGTGGGTCAAAAGTTTCATTAGTCGCAACAAGTGTGCCGGAAGAGGGAAGCTCGCAATTTATACAAATTACAAACCAGGATCATGTATGCGGACCGCGTGGAGCAAGCAAACAGCAACGGTACTCTCAAACGCCTCTTGATTTACCCAATATAATAACTTTAGCACTTTCTCCTACTGAAGACGAAGTGGCATTTTTATCTAAGCGTTCCGATAAAATTAACATTTTTATTAAGAGTATACTAGGACATAGTGTGTCCCAGCAACGAACCTTCAGAACAAATATTAATTCTTTTGCTTATTCTCCTGATGGTAAGATATTATGTTTTTCAGAGATGTCTGGTGGAAAATCCAATCTTTTTACCACGGATGCAAAACAAGGAACGATCTGCCAGCAACTGACCGAAGGATTTAATCCTGCTTTTTCGGGGGATATGAATATGATTTTTTTTGAAAGATCGGAGGCTGCCGGGACAAAACTTGTTGCACAAGGTGGGTGTGGCGGAGGCGCTAATACAGTAACAATTTATCAAGGCATTCTATGGAGTTATAACCGATTAAATAGTCAGTTGTCTACTTATGTAAAAGGAAGTAATCCATGTATTATACCTGGAGAAGCTGCTTCTTTGTATTGTGTAAGAAATTCTGATACCGGTAGTGAAATATGGAAAATAAATTATACTCAGGGAAAAGAAGAAATTATATATACTGCTTCCGATAAGAAAATTGTAACTCCTCAACTGTCTCCGGATGGTAATTGGCTGGCTTTTGTGATGACCAGCCGGGTAAATAAAAGACAAAATGCAGATATTTATGTCATTAAGACCGATGGGAGCCAACTTACTCAATTGACATATCACCAGGCGGATGACTTTTGTCCTGTTTGGTCAAGGGATGGAAAACATATTTATATCGTTTCCTCCAGAGGAAATGACGATGGGGAATATAATGTGTGGAAAATGAGTTTTCCCTTTTGAAAACCGATTACTGAACAAAGTGATGTTCTAAGCAATTGGATGGTTTGAGAAGGTTCTGAATTGTTAAATTTTATCGAATTAACCTGATAAGAGTCGTGATAAATGGTATTTATTACGATTCTTATTGTTTTATTCTGGTTCCGGATATATTACCTTGTCCGTTTCTTTTTAGCTGCTGTTGTCCTGTACTGTATTCGGTTTTAAAGGGCCGTGTATTATCCGTGGGAAGAAATTAAAGAATTGATTGAAACTTTGATTTATATTTTGCGTTATTATGGAGAAAAATGTAGCTGAATATGAATCCAAAAAATACAAACATTTCAACCTGGCAGCTAGCGTTGATGACATCCGCTGCCGTTATCAGCCTGCGGGGGTTGCCGATGATGGCGCAGGAAGAACTGACGATGTTCTTTTATATTTTTTTCGCTACTTTTTTATTTTTGATCCCTGCGGCCTTTGTTGCGGCGGAATTGGGAAGTGCTTTTGCCGATCGGGGGGGCGGGGTGTATACCTGGGTGAAAGAAGCGTTCAACCGTAAACTGGGATTCACCGCTATCTTCCTGCAATGGATACAAAACGTAGTGTGGTATCCGACGGTGCTGGGATTTGCGGCGGCTTCGATCGCCTATATGATAGGCAAACCGGACCTCTCTCAGAACGGTTTGTTCGTCGGTCTGTTTTCGATCGCTATGTATTGGCTGGCCACCTGGCTCACTTTTCGGGGGACGTCTTTGATATCGCGCATCACCAGCCAGGGATTTTTACTCGGGACGGGCTTACCGGGAGTCGTGATCATCATCATGGCTATCATCTGGATTGTAGGCGGAAATCCCATTGCTTTCGAAAACATTCCTGCCGATGTACCTCAGGTTGCCAACGTGGTGGCCGGACATGTGCATCCGCGGTTTTTCCCGCATATGACAGGGATAAGCGATATTGCTTTTCTGGCAGGTATTTTATTGTTGTTTGCGGGAGTGGAAGTACATGCCGTGCATGTACAGGAAATGAAAAATCCTCAAAAGCAATTCCCGTCGGCTATGTTTCTGGCGGCTTTGATTTCTTTCGGATTGTTTACACTGGGTTCTCTGGCGGTTGCCGTAGTGACTCCTTACGATCAGATCAATTTACAGGCAGGCTTGTTTGTCAGTTTTCAACAATTGTTCGACCATTATCATATCGGCTGGCTGACGAATGTTATGGGGTTTCTGGCTGCATTCGGGGCTTTAGCAGGAGTGATGTCCTGGATTTCAGGCCCTAGTCGGGGATTGCTGTGGACAGCCAACGACGGTGAACTGCCTCATTTTCTGCGAAAGACCAATAAGAACGGCGTTCAAACCCATATCCTTTTTATTCAGGGAGGGATTGTTACTATCCTGTCTTCGTTGTATATCATCATGGACGACGTCAGCGTTGCTTTTTTCCTGTTGAGTGCTTTGACCATCGGTCTTTACCTGGTGATGTATATGATGATGTATGCTTCGGGCATCCGGCTGAGGTATACCCAGCCTAACCTGAAACGGGATTACCGGGTGCCGGGAGGTAAAATAGGCATGTGGTTGATTGCCGGGATAGGATTTCTGGCCGTTGTATTTTCATTTATCGTCACTTTTTTTCCCCCTTCGCAATTGCCGGTCGGAAGCCCTGCCTTCTATACCAGCCTGGTGGTTATAGGTACGGTTGTATTTATCGCTATTCCTTTGATCATCAGTACGGTGATGGACCGGAAACGGAAAAAAAGGGAACAAGCACAAGTGGGAAGTTCTACAAAATAAACGAATCGATAGCAAAGACCGAAGGCCTGTTGCGGGCTAAAAGCAGAAAACCCACTGTGTACAGTGGGTTTTCTGTGATTCAGGCGGGATTCGAACCCACGACCTACGGCTTAGAAGGCCGTTGCTCTATCCAGCTGAGCTACTGAACCAACACTTTTACGGTTTGGCGGTGCAAATATACGCTTTAATATTTTTATTCCAAAAGAAATAATGTTTTTTTATTCGAAACTTCGGATGCTTTGTTGTTTATAAGCCGAATTAATTGGTTTATAAAGTCCGTCGATTTTATGGACTTTGAGCGACGAAGGAGCAACTTTAAGAACTAATTATAAGTCTGAACACGTTTCAGTGACTTTTCTGCACACTTTCATGGAAAGATTTATTTGCCGGAAAAAGAATGAAATTAAATCAGAACATCTTTTGATTTGTTTTTTTTAATCTTACCTTTGTTGAAAAGGAGTGAGTGAAGTTATGTAAAACACAGAATACGTGAATGTTTCATGCCTCTTGTTTGTAACTTATAATTAAATTTAACTTGACTGAAAGTTTTATTTTATGTTTGTTAGCTCTTAGTATTCATGTATATAGTTAAATTATGAGTGACGATCGTGTTTACTGTTGTAATAAAGAGGCAACCTGTAATAATTATGAACGGAGTGAGTTGGTCTTTTTTGAACAGGTGAAATTTGAGAAAGGTTTTGTATGGGAAAAATGGAAAACTTCGGGCATTTGCTGGATATTTTTATTAAGTGGTGAAGCTGGTGTGTCTATTGAAGACGAGGTAGTATTCGTTGAGGCCGGAGAGATGTTTTTGTTGCCTGCTTTGAAAGGTAAATTGAAAGCTTTTACTCCACTTGAATTTTTGTACTTTATTTCTGACCGTCCCACTGAATATTGCTTGAAAACAGTTTCGGAGCTTGGATGTTTGGAGGGGAGAGGGGAATTATTGGAAATCTTACCTTTAAACCAGCTGCTGAAAGGATTTGTGGAAATGTTGACCGTGTACCTGGAAGATGGGGTGGATTGCAGGTATTTGTTCGAAGAAAAACAGGAAGAACTATTTGTTTTGATGAAGTCTTGTTACTCTAAAGAACAATTGTCTTATTTTTTTATACCCTTTCTTTGCACAAAGAGGGAGATTTGAAAAAATTGATCGAAGATAATTGTTTACATGTGAAGTCTGTG
>CAJKZL010000202.1 GCA_905204385.1 uncultured Odoribacter sp.
TGTCTTCCTCCGATTCCCTCTTTAAAAATTTTCACCTTCCCCGTAAGCAAACAATGAAGTCCTGAAGGGAATTCCCCTTCCTGATATATTAATTCCCCTTTTTTGTAGGAAATACAAATCGTACTCTGCAAAATTTTTTCTTTTGCATGAATATCCAGTTCAGACAACAAAGAATGGGGACTATCGATGCAAATCTGACATAAGCTGTCATGAAGATCCTGATCGGTGATAATGGTCATATATAATAGACTGAAGGTTAAAATACACCAGGTAAGAAACCAAACAAAAAGCTGATTTTTGCATTGGCTTTTACCTGATAGAGTTAATAAGGATATTTTCTTCCGCTGCCGAATGCTTTGGTAGATACTTTAATAATGGGCGGGCATTGGGCCCGTTTATACTCATTGCGTTTTACCATATTCACGATTTTGTGTACGATTTCTTGCGGATAACCTTCTGCAATTATGTTTTCAGGGCTTTCGTTCACTTCAATATAGCGTTTCAGGATAGCGTCCAATTGAGCATAATCCGGCAGAGAATCTTGGTCTTTCTGGCCCGGTCTCAGTTCGGCAGAGGGTGCTTTAGTAATGGTATGCTCGGGAATAATTTCCCGTTCCCGGTTAATATTTCGGGCTAAACGAAAGATGTCGCTTTTATAAACATCGCCTATCACTCCCAACGATCCGCATAAATCTCCGTATAGAGTTCCATAGCCCACGGCGGCTTCGCTTTTGTTCGAGGTATTGAGAGGAATATAGCCGAATTTATTGGATAAAGCCATTACTAGCATTCCCCGGATGCGGGCCTGTATATTTTCTTCCGCAACATTGAAGGGTGTCTCTTGGAAAATCGGTTGCAGTGCATTTAGATACTGTTCATAAATTGCTTTGATGGGAACGATGTCATAAGGCATTCCTATGTTCTCAGCCAATTTTTGAGCATCACTGACCGAATGGTCGGTGGAGAAAATAGATGGCATTAAAAGTCCCCTGACATTTTCCGGGCCCAAAGCTTCTGCCGCCAAGGCTGCTACAACTGCAGAATCTATGCCTCCGGAAAGTCCTAAAACGGCTTTTGAAAAATGATGCTTATGGAAATAATCCCGGATCCCGAATACCAGTGCCCGGTGGAGAAGCTCGATTTTTTCCGGTTGCACATAAGATAAAGGAGGGGTTTGTCCCAGCCGCCGGGTATCTATTATGATGAAATCCTCTTCAAATTCCTTTAAAGCATAAATTTGTTTCCCTTTCTCATTAAAACCCATAGAAAGGCCGTCGAATAGCACAGAGGTATAGCTGCCGCAATGATTGACATTCAGTATGTTTTTCCGGTATTTGCCAGCCAGGGCTGCCAATACTTCTCTTCGCTTCCGAGCACTTTCTGTCGTAAAGGGACTCATTCCGATATACAGCACCAGATCATCATTTTTTTCGATGAATTCAGCTTCATATTCATCAAAGATGATGCGGATATTCTGGTTCTTGTACTGGAGAGGAGTATTATCTTCTCCAGCCACAAAATAACGGCTTTCGTTAAAAATGTCGTAATCGCTCAGGATATTCTTGTGTTCTCCGTCGACCACTTCGCCATGTTGTATGAAATAAGCTGAATTATACATGATGCCATTCGTGATGTCCAGATTCGGACCCCCGATGACCGCTGCAATATGATCACATTCACAAGCTATCTTTTCAATAGCCAGACGACAGGCATCGATAAATTCTTCTCTTTCCAGGAAATCCTGAGGTAATGCTCCGCAAATAGCCAATTCCGGAAATACAATTAAATCTGCCTTAGCTTGCCGGGCTTTTCGGACGGCTGTAATGATTTTTTCACAGTTCCCCGGGATATCACCTGCTGTGTAATTTAATTGAGACAATGCTATCAGCATAATTTTTTAAGTTAGAGTTGTTGATTTTACCGGAATCTGGATGCCGGTTATCTTTGCTTGAGATAGGCCACACTTCAGCAAAGTATAAATAAATTTGTCTTTGCCTTCGGCTTACACTATCTTTGCTGTAAAAATAAATAAAATAACAATGAGGTTTATCTTTACCTTCATATTTTTGAGCATAGTGGCGGCGGGGTGTAAAAATGGCAATAGGCCGGATGTGCGTAAAAGGGTGGAGGAGATACACATCGAGCGATTGGATCGCGATTTGTTTGCTCTGGATACCCTCTATCCGGATGTGGAAGTATTACGTAAAAAATATGGTCGATATCTGGATATTTACAGCTATGGCGTATTGAATTTAGGCTTGCCGGAAAGCGAACAATTCCCTGAATTACTGACCTTGTTTCTACGGGATCCGGTGATGAGAGAACTGGCGGATTTCGTAGCACAAGCCTATCCGGACTTGCACGAGCAGGAAAAATGGCTGAGCCTGGCTTGGGCTTATTATGATTATTATTTCCCGGGACGAGAACGTCCCCGTATTTATGCACACATATCCGGTTTCAATCAGTCGGTGATTGTGGATAGTGCTGCGGTGGGGATAAGTCTGGATAATTATTTGGGGGAGCAATGCGTATTTTATAGTATGCTGGCAGTTCCTATTCCGTTTTATGCCCGTAAAAAAATGACCGGGGAGGATATACCCCGGGATGTGCTGACGGCCTGGTTAAGTACAGAATTTCCCTTTCGTCCGCAAGAACAGGACTTGATCAGCGGAATGATTTATCAGGGAAAATTGGCATATGTGCTTCAGCAGTTGTTTCCGGATAAGCCTTTGTGCTGGTCTTTAGGTTTCACACCTGAGCAGCAACAATGGTGCCGGGATAATGAACGTCAGATCTGGAGCTTTTTAATTGAAAACGAACTTTTGTTTTCTACGCAACAGAAAGTGTTGATGAAATATTTGAATGATGCCCCCTTTACTTCCGGGATGCCTACGGAATCTCCGGGGAGGGCGGTTGTTTGGACCGGATTGCAGATTGTAAAAAAATATGAGGAAAAGAAGGGAATTTCCCTGCCGGATTTAATGGAAGAACAAGATTATCGTCAAATCCTCAGATCCGCAGGATATAGGCCTTGATCCGAATGAAATGTCAAAAAACGAACGATAATGGATAAAAAAGAAATCAGGAAACAGATCAGAGAGCTGAAAAAACAATATACTTTACAGCAAAGAGTAGAAAAATCCAGAAAAGTATGGGAACAAGTCGAACAAGATCCGCATTTCCAAAAAGCTCGGGTCGTGTTAGCCTACTGGTCCATGGAGGATGAAGTGTTTACGCATGATTTTGTATGTAAATGGGCTCAACATAAGCAGTTTCTATTACCTTGTGTCCGGGGGAATGATTTGGATATCCGTCGTTTTAACGGAAAAGAAAATTTGTGTCCGGGAGAAAGCTTTGCGATACCGGAACCTGTAGGCAGTTTATATACGGCACTGGAGAATATTGAAGTTATATTGGTACCTGGCGTTGCCTTCGATCCTGCAGGATGTCGGCTGGGGCGTGGGAAAGGATATTATGATAAAATATTGAAGCAAACCCAGGCTTTTAAAATTGGAATATGCTTTGATTTTCAAGTTATGCAGCAAGTACCGACGGAAATACATGATGTGGCTGTAGACCGGGTAATTTGCAGCGATTGACATAAAAATAACATGCCATAACAGATTCCCGTAATTTTGTCAGATGAAGAGTAAAGGCAAAAAAACGGCATGAACGAATTGCCCACGCCGTTTTACTTTAATGCTGTTATAATTAAGCCTGTTTGATAGCTTCTACCGGGCAAACACCGGCACAAGTACCACAATCGGTACATGCATTAGCATCGATTTCATAATGATCGGCACCCATTGAGATTGCTCCTACCGGGCATTCTCCTTCACATGTACCGCAAGAGATACACTCATCAGATATTACGTAAGCCATTTCTAGATAGTTTTATTGATTAATAATGCGCGAAATTATAACCAATATTTGAAAGAAAAAAGTTTTTTATCAAAAAACCAGTGGGAGGTGCCCTATCTGTAATGTTTCTATTTTATCCTTATGGGCCGGGAATATCCTAATGGTTGGGGCAGACGGGAATCGCCGGGCATATGGCGACGGAACGAAAAGGAGAAGCATATCAACTCATGGAAGAGTGAGGCATGATTTTTAGCTTTACTGTCATTTGATTTTTCGGTATAAAATATATTTTATATCTTTGCGCTCTGATTTTACGGGGAATAATTGAAATCGTGTAATGGGGAGACAGACTGGCTTATACCCCCGGAGTTGAAATCTGTTTCTGAGTAGCACAAAAAAAGATTTATTATGCAAATATTTGAATTACAGGGAGAATTGAGAACTGATCTGGGTAAAAAAGCGACTAATCTGCTGAGAGCTGAAGGGAAAGTACCTTGTGTTCTTAATGGTGGTAAAGAAAATGTACATTTTTCAGTGGTTGAAAAAGATTTGCAAAAATTGCTTTACACTCCGGTTGTATACATCGTAAAAGTAAATGTAGCAGGACAGAGCTACGAAGCTGATATGCGTGAAATCCAGTTCCATCCCGTAAGCGACCGTGTATTGCACATGGATATCTATCAGATCTCCGAAGATAAACCGGTGGTAATGGTAGTGCCTGTTAAATTACAGGGATTTGCTGAAGGTGTACAGGCTGGTGGTAAACTTTCTTTGGTAGTTAGAAAATTGAAAGTGAAAGCTATTCCTGCTAATCTGCCGGGAGAAATTGTATTGGATGTAACGAATCTGGGCTTAGGAAAATCTATTAAAGTGAAAGACCTGTCTTTTGAAAACTTTGAGATTGTAAATGCGAAAGAGGTTGTTGTTGCACAAATTAAACTGACTCGTGCTGCCCGTGCTGCTGCTCAGGAAGGAAAATAACAGATAAATTATGAAGTATCTTATTGTTGGGTTAGGAAATATCGGCCCGGAATATCAGGATACGCGACATAATATCGGATTTAATGTATTGGACGCTTTTGCTAAAGCGTCCAATGCTGTGTTTGAAGATATGCGTTATGGGGCTGTTTGCGAAATGAAATTGAAAGGTCGGACCCTGGTCTTGCTGAAACCCAATACATACATGAACCTGAGTGGTAAAGCTGTCAGTTATTGGATGCAAAAAGAAAAGATCGCTCTGGAAGATTTGTTGGTTATTGTCGACGACCTGGCCTTACCTTTCGGGAAGATGCGTTTAAGAGCACAAGGAAGTGACGGAGGACATAACGGCTTGAAAAATATCAATGCCTTATTAGGCACCTCTGCTTATGCCCGTTTGAGATTCGGTATCGGTAATGATTTCCTGAAAGGACAGCAGATCGATTATGTGCTGGGAACATGGCAGGGCGAAGAAGCTGAGAAATTACCGGCTTTGTTGGAACGGGGTGGAGAAATTATTACTAGTTTTGTATTACAAGGTATTATAAGGACAATGAATACTTTTAATACAGACAGAAAGTAAAAAATTAAAGGGGAAAGGCTTAATTAGTGAAATCGTGGAGGAGAAAGTAAGAATAGATAAATGGCTTTGGGCAGTCCGGATATTTAAAACTCGTTCTCTGGCTGCTGAAGAATGTGGCAAAGGACATGTTACCATCGGAGATGTACATGTCAAGGCTTCCCGTGAACTGAAGGGAGGTGAGATTGTGAAAGTAAGGATTCCGCCTATTGAACGGCATTATCGGGTGAAGGCACTTACGGCGAAGCGGATGTCGGCACAATTGGCGGTTGATTTTGTGGAAGAGGTGACTCCACCTGAAAATTTGGCTTTGTTGAATGCGGTAAAAGTTTATGGCTTTGAATCGCGTCCCCGGGGGTTAGGGCGTCCCACGAAACGTGATCGCCGGATGATCGATAAAATGAAAGAAGGAGATGATTACGACTTGTAACCTATAAATTAAAACCAGATCGTATTGTGTTAATAGCCAGAGAGAAAAAAAAGAATAATATTGCCGAATATATTTTGTATATGTGGCAGCTTGAAGATATGCTCCGGGCTTTGAAGCTGGATATGGAGCAGGTGGATCGTTATCTGGTGGCCGGTTTCCAGGCGTATGAACGGACTTCGAAGGAAATTCATGATTGGTATGATAACCTGATCGCTATTATGCAAAAAGAAAAAGTGGAAGAGAAAGGGCATATTCAGGCCCTGAAAAATACAGTGGATGAACTGACCGAATTACATTTTTTCTTGTTGCACCAGGCTCATGACGGGAGATATCGGCAATTGGTGACCCAGGCGGCCGGAAATTTGGTGG
>CAJKZL010000203.1 GCA_905204385.1 uncultured Odoribacter sp.
GGCACATATAGGGCGGGGCGTCGAAGTTCATTTCGTGCGCGATGTCCTTGATGGTCATGTCGGTATGTGTCAGATAGGTTTTGATTTCATTGATCACCTGTTCGGTGATAATCTCCTTTGGAGTTTGCTGCATGGTTTTGTCGGTGATCTTGTAGAGATAGTCGGTCGTGATGCACATTTTTTCAGCGTAAAACTTTACCTCGCGGTTTTGATGGCAATGTTTGGACAGCAGGGAATAGAACTTTCCCAGCAAGGTCCAGGCCCGGTTTTTCCTGGTTCGTTTTATCGAAGAGGGATCGCTGCGTCTTAACTCACTGTCCACGGCCATAAACAGGTTGTATAGGCTGCTGCTCAGAATGTTCAGACGGTATTCCGGGGTGCATTCTCCGACGACCCATTTTATTTGCCCGAACCAATGAAACAGGAGTTCATATTGTTTATCGTTCAGGCTGAGGATGGGATTGTCGTAGATAAATTCCCAGAAGGAGATAGAGGTTATTTTATAAAAAGCCTCCTGAACGGCCTCTTCGGGGAGTGATACATAGATCAATGAAAAGGTGGAAGAAGTTTGCACCGGTACAAAGAAAATATCCGAGAACATAAGGGCTATATCTCCTTTTTTCAGGATTTGTTTTTTGAAATTGATGGTTACAACCGAGCGTCCCTCCGTGCATAAGAGGAGGGTGCATGCATTCATAAACAGCGGTTTTCCCAGTCCTTGTTTAAGGTCGGTTCGGGCGGCTGCATATTCGGTTCCTTTCGGGCATAACAGATCGTCGAGAATGGCCATGTTGCTTTTGTTTATGCAAAGATAGCATCATTATGGAGATAAAAAAACGGTATATGTATTGAAAAGTACCCATTTCATCCGGCATTCTACCCTGAATTAACTATTTATATACTATATCTTTGCGATCATTTTAATTATTTTATGAAAACGTATAATTCAAGAAGTGAATTGATGCTGGCACGGGGGCGGATACGACCTCTTTTTATCCATTATGCGGCTCCGGGAGTCGTGGCGATGTTGTTTCTGGCTTTCCAATCTATTGTCGACGGCCTGATCGTCGGCCGGCTAATCGGGGCTAATGCCTTGGCTGCCGTGAATATTGTGGCACCGACTTATGCGCTCATGTCGGCCATCGCGCTGATTATCGGCGTGGGAACACAGGCCCAGATGGGTATTTATATGGGCCGGGGTTCCTATGTAAAGGCGAAAAGCGCCTTCCGTAGCGGCCTGACCGGCATTGCGGCTTTTGCTGTGGCGTCTACCGTTTTTGTCAATGTTTTTGCGTATGATATTGCCGTAGCGTTGGGGGCCAACGAGACATTGCTGCCTCTTGCCGTGGGTTATATACATGGCGTCATGCCGTGGCTGGCGGGAATCGGCGGATTGTTTTTCTTCGATTATGTGCTGAAAGCACTGGGGCATCCCCGTTATGCCATGGGAATCATGGTGGGAACCATCGTTATGAATATCGTGCTGAGCCTGATATTTGTCGGCATATTGAAGATGAGTACCTTTGGAGTCGGTTTGGGCACAGGAATCAGCTTTACGGCCGGGGCGGTCGTTTACGGGGTGGCTGTGTGGCGGCAACTTCGCCGTACCGAGACTTTGAAGCATGTCCGGGGACGTTTTTCCTGGCTCAGTTTGTGGCGTATCGGCTATAACGGTTCTTCCGAGGGGCTTACGGAAATAGCGATGAGCATTTCGTTATTTCTTTTCAATATTACCCTGATGCGGTATGCGGGCGAGAAAGGAGTGGCAGCCTTTACGATTGTCAGTTACGTCCTGTTTATCGGCACGAGTTTCCTGCTAGGCATAGCCAATGGGGTGATCCCAGTGATCAGTTACAATTTCGGTGCCCGGGCTATCCGCCGGGTGATGCGTACGGTGAGACTGGCTGTGGGTACGAATTTCCTGATCGGAGCGGTTTCGCTGTCGGTTCTCCAGCTGACGGGAGGTGCCATTGTCCGGCTCTTTATCGATCCGGCGGAAACGCAGGTCATCGGGCTAGCCATGCGCGGTGCGCAATTGCTTTCGTTGGCTTTTTTGTTCAATGGATTCAATATATTCGCCGCAAGTTTTTTCACGGCCATCGACAAGGCGGGTCTGTCGCTCGTCGTGGCTTCGTTGCGCGGTCTGATTCTGCTTGTTGCCGGATTGCTGACATTGCCCCATTGGTGGGGAGTGGACGGTATTTGGCTGACCGTGGTGCTGACGGAGGCGCTGACTTCTGCCGTAGCCGCGGTGCTGGTGCGCAGGGAGTTCAAAAGATTCCGTAAAATGAAATCGGAGGGGTGAAGGCGGCGCTGTAAATTTTTATGGTTATCAATGCCATTCGGCAGATGTGGACTTTTGGGTAGATACGACTTCTGAAAATCTGCTTGCTTTGCGGGATACGCTGAATGCGATAGGGTATGAGATTGCGCTCCTTACGGCAATGCGGCAAATAGCTTCGAAACTGGTGGTCAAGAGGGGTGAGTGATATGCGCAACTGAATAGCAGGATGTTGGAAGGGATTATCGTTCCTTGAAGCTCATGGAGGATAATATTGATAAGTGTGTGCTGAGAAAACATTGCCCCCGTCCCTTTGTCTCAAGATAAAAAAAGGTAGTCACTTTCGTAACTACCTTTGATTGAGAGCGGAAAACGGGACTCAAACCCGCGACCCCCAGCTTGGAAGGCTAGTGCTCTATCGACTGAGCTATTTCCGCATGATGCACATTCCTCACGCGCTGGATGGACTCGCTACGCTCGCCGATCCGGGAGGACTTTCCCTGCTGAATGGCTTCACTTTGTTCAGCGATCCGACAGGGGAGGCGCAATTTAAAATTTGTGGGCAGTGATGGATTCGAACCACCGAAGGCTACGCCAGCTGAGT
Source organism: uncultured Odoribacter sp. (assembly GCA_905204385.1). The sequence goes on from CAJKZL010000203.1 coordinate 2,886, forward strand.
TACAGTCAGCCCCATTTGGCCACTCTGGTAACTGCCCATACTTTTAAGAACTCTTCTTGTTTTGCGGGTACAAATATAAGGCTTTCCGATAGCATTGCAAATTTTTCGGGAGGTAAATATTCAATTTTTTTGAATCTTCTTTAATGATTCAGGTCTATAGATTGATTTTATGGTTATTGAAGGAAAACAATTATTTTTGTTGCTGCAATGGGTGTAGTGATAAGAACGAATCCGGAATTTAATAAATTCTATTATGAATTTTTTCCTGCGGTATATAATCTGATCAAGAAATATACCGGAGAATCTGAATTGGCCAGGGATTTGACCCAGGAAGCATTCGTAAAGATGTATGAATGTAAGGAGGAATTCGATACTTTTGAAAATGCCAAAGCATTTTTGTATACGGTAGTCCGTCATCTTTATTATAACCATTGTAAGCATCAAAAAGTACAAGATAAGCTCCGGCTTTTCGTGCATGAAAATGGAGAAGAGCAGGACAATTATTTAAGGGAAGTTACTTTTCAGGAAACGGTCCGCATTCTTTATCAGTCTATAGACCGGCTTCCTCCACAAAGTAGAAAAATTATATTGTTGAATCTTCAGGGAAAAAATAATCAGGAGGTGGCCGAAGAACTTCATATATCCGTTAATACCGTAAAAAGTTTGAAGAAAAGTGCTTATCAGACTTTGCGGAAAATGATCGGTGACGATTATGTATGGCTTCTCATTTTTCTGACCTTGCAGAGTTAGTTTGCTTGAATTTTGACACGGGGTTTTGTCCATTACAGTATTTTAGTTGTGGCTAAAAAAAATTTACCTGCGGCACACCCACTTTTTATTTTTGGTTGTCTTAGATGAAAAGATGATCGAAAATGGACCTGAAGAAATTGCTTCATATCTCACGTACCGATAAACAATTGGCTGAACGTTTAGAGATTGCCGAAACGTTTGCCCGGGTCTTGTCGGAAACGGCTACGGAAAAAGAAAAATTAAAGCTTGAAAAATGGGTGGAGCAAGCGTCTGACCGTACGGAGGAATTGAAGCGAATCCGGATAGAGTTGCGGGATCAGGCGATGGAATCTCCGGACATGGAAAAAATGTGGAAAGAATTTCAAAGTCGTTTGTCCCGCCAAAGAGGGTGGGGCAAATCTGTTTTACGCTATGCTGCTATTTTGGTATTCCCTTTGTGCATAGCCACCTGGATGTATTTTGAATTCCGGACGGTTGCTCCGGCTCCAGTGACTGAATTTTCCGCAAATGTCACACCGGGAAAGTATAAAGCCCGGTTAATTTTAGGGGATGGTCGGAAAGTGAACATTACTAAGGAGACGGAAATAAATATTCAGGATAAAAGTGGTGTCCGTATATCTTCTAGCGGAAATATACTTCAATATAATGTTCCGGTCGATTCTGCTGTGCAGAACGTTTCCCCATATAATACACTTACCGTTCCGGTGGGTGGTGAATTTACTATACAGCTTTCGGACGGTACGAAAGTTTGGCTGAATGCGGGGTCCAAATTGAAATATCCCGTTGTATTTCAGGGTGATCAGCGGAAGGTAGAGATGGAGGGGGAGGGATATTTCGAGGTGAAAAAAAATGAACAGATGCCATTTATCGTACAGGTTAACGATATATCGGTCCGGGTGTTAGGGACGGCTTTTAATGTTTCGTCTTATCATCGACAAACGGTTACAACCTTGATATCGGGGAAAGTATGTTTGATGAAAGGTGAACAACGCGTTGTGTTGCAACCGGGGGAGCAAGCAATCGCCGTTGCAGAAACTTCGGGGTTCGATATCCGCAAGGTGAATGCCCGGAATTATGCTTTATGGAAGAATGGAATTTTTTGGTTTGAAAACGAAGACCTGAATACTATTTTGGAAAATTTGGCCCGTTGGTATGATGTAGAGATTTTCTATGCCGAGCCCGAATTGAAGAAATTACGGTTTTCGGTGGAAATGAAACGGTATGAGAGCATTGAAACTGTTTTACGGAAAATAGAATATACCCGGAAAGTCCGGTTTATGTTCAGAGACAGAACGGTTTGTGTCGGAAAATAAACGTCCGATTAATTTTGGAATAATTTCCAAAATTAAATTAACGATGAGTGACCTTCGGTCACTTAATGAGCGATGAACGATTATAGACCCTCGGCAGGGCGCTTTATAATCGGAACCAATGGTTCAGGTCGGCCGTTAAAAAGCGTCCAGAGAGATAATTATCGCTTATCATTCATCCTTTATCATTACTTTAAATTTTCATTCATCGTTACTTAGGACCGAAGGTCCTCATCGTTACTTACGTCCGATAATTTTTGGCCGATTTCGGCCAAAAATTATCGGACGTTTATTATGGAAAAAAGACAGATAATGTGTGGGCATTATCTGTCCGGTATACATTCAATCTTAAATAACTAAATGTAAAACTCAATTACAAATTTATGAAAAAGAAGTGTGAACCTGGTGGTTACGAAGCCAAAAAACGACCTGAAATCTTTTTGAAAATGAAATTTTTCTTTTTTCTGACTTTGCTGTCTTTACAGTTGGCAGCAGCTTCTTATTCTCAGAATGCCCGATTTAATTTTACCTTTTCGGATGTTTCTCTGAGGGAAGTTTTTCAAGCTATTCGTCAGCAGAGCGATTTTACTTTTGTTTATAATGTGGATGATATTCGGCATATCCGGGTAAATTCGCTTGAGATGCAGAATGCTTTATTGGAGGATGTGTTGCGGGAGTGTTTTAAGGACACTCGTTTGTCTTATGTGATTGAAGATAATGTGATCATTGTGACACCTCAGGTGAGTCGTTCCTATAAACTTTCGGGGGTAGTGCGGGATCATCGCGGGATGCCTTTGCCGGGGGTTACGGTGGTCATCAAGGGAACTCAGGTGGGTACAGCGACAGATGCAGAGGGAAGGTTTTCATTTACCGTGGCCGGTGAAGAGAGAACCAGCCTGGTGTTCTCCTTTATCGGTATGAAGTCCAAAGAAGTTATTGCATCGGTGAATAAACCGATACAAGTGACGATGGAGGAAAATACCCTGGAGATGGAGGAAGTGGTTGTGAATGCCGGTTATTTTCAGAAAACGAAAGAAAGTTTTACGGGTTCGGAGGTGACGGTGAAGTCGGAAGAATTGAAAAAAGTAGGATCGCTGAATGTGATCGAAGCTCTGAGTGCTTTTGATCCCTCTATACGGCTGACCGAGGATTTAGTCAATGGATCCAATCCAAACCGGGTACCCGAGATCACGATCCGGGGAGAGAATGGTTTTGACTTGCGTTCCAATGCCGATGACTCGCGCACAAATCCTAATGCGCCTTTGTACGTG
>CAJKZL010000204.1 GCA_905204385.1 uncultured Odoribacter sp.
TATAAAGCTGCCGTAAATTATTTCGGTAATTGCAACTGCGCAAATGCGGCTCTGGCAAACTTGCTGGCTGGAAATAACAACGAGGCTTCCAAGAAGTTGAACGACAATAAGAGCGATTCAGCTCTGGTGTCTTATCTGAAAGCTGTCGTTGCTGCCCGCAACAATGACAACAACGCTGTTCTTTCAAACCTGAAAGCGGCTTGTGCGAAAGACGCTGCAATGAAACAATTGGCTGCTACCGATATGGAATTTGCTAAATTATTCGGTAATGCCGACTTCCAGGCTATTGTGAAATAACCGATAGACCGACACTCGTATAAAAGCTGTGAGCAAAACTCACAGCTTTTTTTGACCTGTTTATTTTGGTGAAAAATTGCTTATTAGGGAGAGAACCTCTTTTTTTAGTTTTTCTTTAACGTAAGTTTCCCCATTCTTAATCTATATTTGTTGATTAAGTAAAGTCGATATTATACAAGCGGGAAATATAAATGAAACACCTTATACTTTTTATTTTATTTATAGCATCGTTAGGAGCCTGTTCGCGGGACAATACCGTTCAGCTCAGCGGACGGATCGAGAATGGCGATTCTATTGTCAGCATTTGGGTGGAAGATAGCATATATACCTTCCCTCTGGATGAAAATAATTTCTTTTCGGGAAAGATAGCGTTGCAGCACAATGGATACGCTACTTTGTTATGTAACACCCTGAATCTTTATCTGAGTCCGGGCGAAAACCTGGAAATTTATGTCAATGCTTTGAACTTTTCCGGTTCCCTGTATTTTCGGGGAAGCTTGGGCGGAATCAACAGTTATCTGAAAGAACAGGAAGTGGCCGTTTTCTTCGATAAGGATTATTATACCCTCGGTGAAGAGGAGTTTGTAGAGAAGATGAATGAGTTGATCGAAGAAAAAATCAATCTGTTGGAAGCTAAGAATTTTAATTCCTCCTTCACTACACTGGAAAAGGAAAGAATTCGTTATTCCGTGGCCAATAGAGCTTCCTTTTATCCCATTTACCGGAAAACACAATATCCGGAGCAAGGCTATCAGCCCGGACCGGCTTTCAATCGGTTTATATCTTCTTTCTCTCTGAATAATGAAAGTTTATACGGTACTAAAGATTATCGTTCTTTTTTGTTGAATTATGTCTATTTGCAAGGTAGCCGGGGAAAAGATACGGGGAGAAATTATTCGGACGGAATGGCGGACTATATTCTTTCGGCCATAACCAATCCCACCATTAAGAATTTTTTATTGACCGAGATTGTCTACCGTCATATATGGGAAAATAATGGACTCGAAGGGGCTGATTATTTGTTGTCGGTTTTTCACCGGGAATGTACGGATAAGAATAAAATTGCCTATATGAACGAACTGATCCGTTACTGGGAACGGATAACGCCTGGAAAAGAAGCGACTGGATTGGCTAACCGGTTTCGTTGACCGATTTCAGGGGATCGTATCTATACATCACAGTCTGGGCAACCTGGTGTGTGCCTTGTAAAGGAGAACTGCCTTATCTCGATTTGCTACAGAAAGAGTATAGCGGAAAAAATATTAAGTTTTTAACCGTTGCGATCGATGATCCTGTACACCGTGACAATTGGAAAACTTTTCTGATGCAGAATCCACATGCCGGATTTCATACCTTTGCAGAATCTTCGAATGATTTTAATAAAGATTATATGATCATCAGCGTTCCCCGTTTTATTTTGATCGATCCCGAGGGGAAGATCGTGAGCTCGAATGCTCCGAGACCCTCCGGTAAAATACAGAGCGTGTTCGATTCTTTAGAGATTTGAACCCGGCCGATTACCTCAAAATACTCAGAAGTGGGAGAGCTTGTATCCTTTTGACGTTTTTAACTAATTCTTTTCAAACAAAACTTTAAATTTTCTTGCCGGATTTACTTTTTTTATATCTTTGTACAGGAATAACAGACAATTTTTACAAAGAACATAAGAGATGAAAAGAATTTTTTTATTTTTAATTGCCTTGGCACTTTTTATGGGTGCGTGTGATTCGAATAAAGTGAAAGTTCGGGGGAAAGTAGCCGGCTTGGAAGGTACAGTGAAACTGCTGGCCGAAATGCCCGGCCAACAAGGATTAGTCATTTTGGCACAACAGGATGTGACTGACGGGAATATTAATCTCGTAACCGAACAATTACAGTTGCCGGCCAGAGTATGGGTCGATATTGCAGGTAAAAATACGTTGGAGACCATTGTCGATTCCAAGGATCAGATCTGGATTCAGGGCAAAATCAAATTCCCCGATCAAATAGAAGTAAAAGGCTCGGGACTGGATGTGGAGTATAATAAACTCAAAAAGATGTTTAAGGAAAAATATGAAGGTCCGCTGGAACCGATCGACCGTTCTATAAACAGAATCATGAACAAGGAGAAAAAATCCAAGGATGATGAAGTGATGATGGGCGTATATCAGTTGCAGAGACAGCGCTATATCCGGGCGAGGGCTAATTATGTGAAAACATTGATCGAAGCTAATCCCGGTCAGGAACTTTCTTTGTTTCTGTTGCAGGATGAATTACGGGACAGTACTGATTTGAGAAAGAAATTATTCCAAATGATTACTGTGCCTAATAAAGAAAGTAATCTTTACAAGATCGTTGCAGAAAAAATGCAATAAGAAAAAACCATGTAAATGGTTTTGTTTTCCCGTTTTTATTACTTAGTTGTTTTTAGGGGTGCCTGAGGGTACCCCTTTTTCATTTTCCCGGATTTTGTTTATTCTCTAATAAATACTATTTTTACGCATGATATTCCCGGAATATGATAAAGAAAATTATTATCAGAATATTGTTGGTGGTCATGATTGCTGCTTTTACAGCCGTTGTCGTGGTACAATGGTTATGGATCAAGTATGCAATCCGTGAGAGGGAAAATAAATTCACATCCCAGGTATACGATGTATTGAATAGGGTGGTCAACCGCATCGATGAAATCAACTACATCAAATATCAGAGTGAAATGAGCAAACAGGTGGGGGAGATGAAAAATTATAACGACATGATCGCTTCTCTGCAAGGGTCCGACCCGAATGCCCAGCTATATAACAATATGTATATCTTTTTCAATGATGTGATCAGCCGGGGGCATAAAGAACGCTCCTTCCTCAACACCCCCACTATGCCTTATGCCCGTTCCGGGATGGGAAAAATGGTTGATCAGGAGTTCATCATGCAGACGATCCGTTCTATGGAAATGCCTGAACTGGATACCACCTCGCAATCGGGGAAGTTTGCCAGAATCAGTCAGAAAATGGTGGAATTTACCTTACGGATGGTAAAAGAAAAAGATCCTGAAAATGTTTCCGTCAATCAGCGCCTCGCCGATATCGATCTTTCGGCTTTGTTGTCGAATTATTTCAGGGAATATAATATCCGTTTGCCGTTTACCTACGAGATTATGACTAAGAAAGATCTGTTGGAACATGTGAAAGCCGGACGCATCCAGAATCTTTATTATGTGAATTTGTTTCAGCAGGATTTGGTTAAAAAAGGCTATTACCTGGGGGTACGTTTTGAATCGGTGCAACCGGTTTTACTGGAAAATATGGGATGGTTATTTCTGGCTTCGGGATTTTGCGTCTTTGGTCTGATGTTTGTTTTTGTCATAACCATCATCATCATCATGAGGCAGCAGAAATTGTCGGTCATCAAGAATGATTTCATCAATAACATGACGCACGAGTTTAAAACGCCTATAGCTACTATCTCTTTGGCTACGTCGGCCTTGACCAAGGAGAGGGTATTGAACGATAAGGAGCAAATCCTGAAATTTAACTCGATGATCCGTAGCGAAAATAATCGGATGAATAAATACGTCGAGCGCATTCTGCAACAAGCGAAACTGGACCGGAAAGAAATGCAGATGAATAAAGTTGAAACGGATGTGAACGAATTGGTGCGCGAAGCAGTGGAACATTTTATGTTGCTGGTGCAGGATGCCGGTGGTGTGTTGAATTGCAGGCTGAAAAACGGCCCCTTCACCATGAAAGTCGACGAAGTGCATATGATGAACGTGGTCTGTAACCTGATCGACAATGCTATTAAATATTCGGGTGGTACACCGGATATTTTGGTGTATACCCGTGAAAAAGACGGTACTTTTATTATCGGCGTACAAGATCATGGGATCGGGATTTCTAAAGAAGCGCAAAAGAAAGTATTTAAGCGATTTTATCGTGTACCCAGTGGAAATGTACACAATGTCAAAGGTTTCGGGCTGGGACTGAGTTATGTGAAGTCGATTGTGGAACTTCATGGCGGGATGGTTCGTTTGACTTCTAAGAAGAATAAGGGAACATTGGTTGAAATAGAATTGAAAAAAGAATAATAATTATACGCGGATTCAGGGTTTGCTGTAAATCCTGAATCCGAAATAAAAATCTGAGACTATGGCACAGAAAATATTATTGGTGGAAGATGATCCATGTTTTGGTTCAGTATTGAAATCCTATCTGGAGTTAACCGACTATGAGGTGACCTTGTGTGTGAATGGAAACGAGGGATTGGAAGCTTTCCGGAAAGAAAAATATGATATTTGTCTTCTGGATGTCATGATGCCCGAAATGGATGGATTTACTCTGGGAAAAAAGATCCGCGAAGTGGACGCTTCTGTCCCGTTTGTGTATATCACAGCCAAAAACTTGAAGGAGGATATGAAGCAAGGATATGAAATCGGTGCTGACGATTATGTGGTGAAACCATTCGATTCTGAAGTGCTTATATTGAAGATAAAAGCTATTCTCAGTCGCAGGAAATACGATGAGGCCGAACCGAAGCTGAAGTTTATCAATATCGGGGAATATGTTTTCAATACCGAATTGCGTACCATCTCTAAAAATGACGAGCAGATCAAACTTACCCCTAAAGAAGCGCGCTTGTTGGAATTGCTGTATCACCACCGGGATGGTTTGTTGCCGCGTGACAAGGCTTTAAATGAGATATGGGGTACCAACGATTATTTTACAGCCAGAAGTATGGATGTTTATGTGACGAAGTTAAGGAAGTATTTTAAAGAGGATGACAAAATAAAAATCGAGAATGTCCATGGATCGGGTTTTCGTCTGGTGATTGAAGAATAGGAAAAAAACAGGATTTTTGAAGCTTGATAAATGGTTCATCCGTCACACTCGCGTGACGGATGAACTTTTTTGTTATTCGCTGACTTCAATTTCCGTTGCGCTGCTGTATGCATTGAACTCCGGAGCATATATGCTTTGAAGGGTGGCGATGCCGTCTTGGTATTTACCAGCCTGGTTGACCCACACTGGATATTCGATGACATAGGTGCCCCGGGCGAGGGCATTGAAAAAGAAATTGGTTACTGCGTCTTTGACGTCCTGATAGTAGACCGAACCGAATTTCCAGTGGTTACCCGACAGTTGATCGGCAGGTTCGAAACAGGCTGCCCGCATATCTTTGAGATGCAGAAATTCCATATCTTTGTCTAGCGACAATGTGAGGCGGACGATGACCTGATCGCCGGTTTTAACGGCTTGATCTTTCAGCGGCACTAAAGTCGTGGAATTGTTTTCTTTTACTGCCAAAAACAGCTGTTTCCCGATGCTGAGTCGGTTTTTCTGACTTTCAATCTGATCGAGCTTCTCGAAACGTTGAAGATAAAGGCCTCCCCAAGTCGGAGTGTCGGAGGATTTTGTGATCCGGACGGTGGTCATATTGGGTTGGATCTCTTTGCCGGTGAAACTCTTCTTTAGGTAACCCAGCGGATCATTATGTCCGGAAGTGGTAAAATCGTATTTCCCCAATTTTACTTTTAAGTCATCTTGTCGCTCGGTCAGATTCTTCCCGGTCAACAAGAGGGCATGAATAGCGTCGACGGTGGCCGGTACGCTTTCCCAGCTTTGCACTTGTTTTTGCTGTAACAGCCATTGTTTCATCCGGTCGATGTCGGGGCTATTCCCTTCTGTTTCGTAAAAGGCTTCCAATAGGGCTGTATGTACCTGGACGGCGGAATTGCTGTAGAATTCATTCCGGTTATTGGGCCAGTACATGCCCGCTGTGGCATCTGTGACGGCATATTGCCGGAGCGATTTTAAAATGTTGTGGGATTCGGCGGAAAAACCGTAATTTTTGAAGGTGATAACGGTAATTGCCTTTTCATACAAAGAGAAGCAGGACCATTGTATTTGGGCAAGGC
>CAJKZL010000205.1 GCA_905204385.1 uncultured Odoribacter sp.
CTGTGCCTTTCAGTATCCCGGTTTCATTATAATATCCCAATCCCAAACCGTAGGAAAATTTTTCTCCTCCTCCGTAAGCCTGTACGTTGGCATTTGTCACCTTACCCATGTGATAATAGACCGGAAAAAAGTTGGTTGCCTGGTTATAGAATGAATTCAGGCTGTCCTGTACCATCGTGCCGTAGTCGCCGCCTCCGCCCGTCGGACTCCAGTTGCCATCGAATTTTCCATCCCTGTGATCGTATTGGTCTTTATAACTTCCCTGGAATATGTAGGTGCCCGACCGTTCGTCCCAGTAAGCAGCCTGGGTATAACGCGTCTGGTGCAGGCGGAATTCCCTTTCCAGCCGGCCTACGGTGACAGTCGGTAATTCCGGAAGCACACTCCAGGTTTGGGAAAAGTTGACAGAAAGGGACGTACTCTTGTTTTTACTTCCTTTTTTCGTGGTGACGATAATCACACCGTTAGCAGCCCGCGAACCGTAGATGGCAGCGGAAGAGGCGTCTTTCAGAATTTGCACGGATTCGATCATGTCGGGGTTCAGGTCGGATAATAAATTGGTACCCGTCACCGGAGAGGTAAAAGAATTCAGAGGTACTCCGTCCACCACCCATAGCGGATTGGAGAAACGGCGCCCCTGTTCCACCGACAGTGAATTAAAACCGCGTATCGTTACGGCTGTACCGCCGCTGCCCGGTGCTCCGGAGATATTGGTCACGTCCATTCCGGCTACCCGTCCCTGTAACAGATTGGCTAGGTTGGAGGACGGTATTCCTTTGAATTCATCTGCTTTTATCACGGATACCGATCCGGTGGCTTCTCTTCTGGTAGTGGTTCCATATCCCACTACGATGGCTTCGTCCAATACGGCCATATCTTCTTTCATCTGGATGATGATTTCCTGGCCGGCTTTAAAATTCAGGGTCTGTGTCTTATAGCCGACAAAGGAAAACACCAGGTTTCCGCTTTCTACCGGTAAATCCAGATGGAAAAGCCCTTCCTCATTGGTCGAAGTTCCTAGTTTAAGGCTATCCAATTGCAAAGCGACCGTTACACCGGGGAGCGGATTTTTCTTTTCGTCCATCACCTTTCCGCTGATGCGGTATTTTTTCACCGTTTGTGTAACCTGTTTTTCCTCCAGGGACTGGATGACCACTACATCTTTTAGCAGGGAATACGTCAGCTTTGTGCCGTCGAGTATTTCCTCCAGCGCTTTATTCAGTTCTAGGTTGCGGATATTTACACTCCGGCGCCCTTCCTGTCTGAGGATCTCTTCATTGTAGAAAAAGCGCAGACCGGTGATTTGTTTGAGGTTTTTGAAAACTTCCCTCAGTTCCACATTTTCAAGATTCAGGGAAACCCGTTTCACCTGTGCATGAGTACGGGCAATACCGGAAAAATTCAAAAAAACAATGAATAGAATACACAATTTCATAATTCTGATCAGGGGGAGAAAATTTATGGGTATACGCCCCCACGGAATACACTTTTTTTTCATAATTTTGTTTTGTTAATAATTAAGTTATTTACTATCCGGATACGGATGGAAGTTGGCGCTGACATCCGTATCCTTCTTTATTTCATTCGATAATAATCGTCCGTCCCTTGACGGAGAATCGTACGTTACCACCGATTTCTATAAATTCAAGAAAATCGTTTATTGTATTGTAGCGCTCAAGATCGCCGGTAAAATGAAGTCCTTTTGCAGCTTCATTGGTGTAAAACACCTCGATATTATACCAACGGGACAATACCTCCATAATTTCTTCGAGCGTCGTATTCTCGAAAATATATATACCGTCTTTCCAGCCCGAATACATGACAACGTCCACCTGACGCGAGACCGGACGGCTACCTTCTTTGTCCTCGACCTGATAACCGGGCTGCAGCATGATTTCGTGTTCCGGGTCATTTTCAGGGCGGTAAAGGATCCGGCCTTCTGCAAGAGTAGTCACGACTTTACCTTCTTCGCGGTAGTCCCTTACATTGAAGCCTGTACCCAAAACTTCGATTTCTCCCCGGGAAGTGTGCACCAGAAAGGGATGTTCTTTATCTTTGGCCACTTCGAAGTAGGCTTCACCTTCCAGAAATACTTCCCTCTTCCCGTTCGGAAAGCTTACCTGGAATGTCAGGACAGTGACTGCATTCAACCACACTATGGTGCCGTCCGCCAGGATCAATTGGTATTCTCCGCCGGGCGGGATTGTGATGGTGTTGAAAACGGGACGTTCTGTCTTTGCTGTGGCAGTATATATCGCCTGTGCCGTGTCGAAGGTCAGCACCGATCCATTTTCATAATGTAGTGGGTTGGATTCCTTGCCCGAGTTTAGTTTTTTACCGTTCGACAAGGTGATGACGGCTCTGCTGCGTCCGGGTATGATAGGGGTGGTGGAAGCATGCAAGCCAATAGCAGGGAATCTTTTTTTCGTCCTTTCGTGGTTCCATAGCCAACCAATCCCGACGAATAGAGAAATCAAGGCTGCATAAGCAAGTATTTTTTTCAAGCGCTGGATGTTGCGGTCTACACGTTGAAGGGACGTATGGTACAGGAATTTTTTATATGCGTCGGTATAATCGAATTCTTTTTTTTCTTTCAGGCGTTGGATGATTCGTCTTCGGTCGATAGCTTCCAAACCATATAACCGGATATAATCGTCCAAACGCATTTTCGATCGGGAATCCAATTCTCCGGCTAATTCCAAAGAGATTAAGTCAGTCAATTCTTCCTGTATTCGGGCGAGGTCATTCTTCATTTTTTTATATATCTGAACTTTCTTTTAATTAAGAATCCGTTCAGTAAAAAAATGGGTACTCCACAAAATACTTTTTTTGGAAAAAATCAACTTTCAGGTAAAAAAGGGATTTGATTTTTTTTGATGAGAAGGATGAATAAAATGAGAATATCGGGTCTGATCATTTTGCGAATATGTTGATAAGCTTCTTTTTTGTGCTTTTTTACCGTATTTGAACTAATGTTTAAAAGCGTACTTATTTCTTCGACATGTTTTCCTTCCAGGCATAGCAACATGACTTCACGGCGTTTGCCGGGCATTTGATCGATAACTTGCCTTAGCTTTCTTACAACTTCTTCTTCTACGACTGTCGCAAAATATTCCGGGTTGAGGTATTCTTTTTCTTTTTCCTGCTCCGAAAGATAATGTACTTCTACATTTTTGTCCCGAATAATTTTTAAACAGTTGTGATAAACCGATTTATAAAGGTAGCTGTGGAAAGAAGGCATGTCTTTGAAACAGGTATCTTTCTCCCACAAGCGGACAATTACATTTTGAACGACATCAGCGCTTAATTCTCTGTCTTTTAATATCTTTAATGCATAGCAACATAAAGATGAATAGTAATCCGTATACAGATGTTTCCAGGCTTCCACCTGCTTTGTATTTATTCCCTCTAGAAATTTCCGGATCTCTTTCATTTTAATCTCACCGACTTAAATTGGGCTAAAATTAAAACAAAAATAATTTTATTCATTCTGATTCCGGTAAATCTTGGATGATTTTCCAGTATTTCTTTTTTTATCGGATAGTTTTGTCTTTATAGGTATTCTCCGGTAGTGTATCCTATGGTTGCATGTCTCTGTTCATCTTCCCGCTGAACAATCGATATTATAAAGAGGTTCAGAAAATTATTTTTATGGAAGTTGAAAGGTTACAGACCTTTATCAGATTCCTGCAATTTTCTTGATTTCGCTGAGCTTATTCAATGCTTCCAAGGGTGTCAGACTATCGATATCCAACCCTGCAATTTCGTCTCTGATTTGTGTCAAGACAGGATCGTCCAGTTGGAAGAAGCTTAATTGCATCCCTTCCCGGGCGGAGGCGATGGAACCGACATTTTTTTGGACAATCTCGTTTTTGTCCCTATCGTTTTCCAGTTGTTTGAGGATTTCGGTGGCCCGTTTGATCACCGATCGGGGAAGACCGGCCATTTTACCCACTTGTATACCGAAAGAATGGTTGGATCCTCCTTTCACCAATTTCCGTAAAAAAATCACTTTTTGCCCCATTTCCTTCACAGAGACGTTAAAGTTTTTGATTTTCTTAAACGAGCGTTCCATCTCGTTCAGCTCGTGATAATGGGTAGCAAATAAGGTTTTGGCATGATATTTGGGATGCTCATGCAAATATTCTACGATGGCCCAGGCGATGGAAATCCCATCATAGGTAGAGGTGCCACGTCCCAGTTCGTCGAACAACACCAGGCTGCGGTCGGATATGTTGTTCAGAATATTGGCGGCCTCGTTCATTTCCACCATAAAGGTGGATTCTCCCTGGGAAATGTTATCGGATGCTCCTACGCGGGTAAAAATCTTATCTACATATCCGATGCTGGCAGCTTGAGCGGGGACGAAGCATCCCGCCTGGGCCATGATGACGATCAGGGCTGTCTGGCGGAGGAGGGCCGATTTTCCGGCCATATTGGGACCGGTAATGATGATGATTTGTTGTTTTTTATTATCCAGGTATACATTATTCGAAATATATTCTTCGCCCGGGGGTAATTGCTTTTCGATAACCGGATGGCGTCCTTCTTTGATGTCGATAACGTCGGTGTCGTTCAATTGAGGACGGCAATAATGGTTGGAGATGGACACTTCGGCAAACGAAATCAGTGCATCCAGAGCGGCGATGATTTTGGCGTCGCTTTGCAGTGGACGAATATAGGTGGCCGCTTCTTCGAGCAGTGCATTGTAGATTTCGGTTTCTATCGCCAGAATACGGTCTTCGGCTCCTAGGATTTTATCTTCATATTCTTTCAGCTCGGGAGTGATATATCGTTCGCCGTTTACGAGCGTTTGTTTACGGATCCAGCTGGAAGGAGCTTTGTCTTTATGAGCTTTGGTCACTTCGATATAATAGCCGAAAACGTTGTTGAAGCCTATTTTCAAGGATGGAATGCCGGTGGCTTCGATTTCTCGCTGTTGTATTTCCAGCAGTTTTTCTTTTCCATGGCTGGAGATATTCCGGAGTTCGTCCAATTCTGCATTAACTCCTTCGGCAATAACATTTCCTTTGGCCACCTGATGAGGGGCATTTTCCTGCAATTGCTTATCGATTTTTTCGTATAGTGCAGTGCAGGGATCTATTTCCTGCATCATGGTCTGCAGGATTTCCGATCCGGTTTTTTCGCATGCGTTTTTTAGAGGTAATATGCAGGAGAGGGCTGTTTTCAACTGGTTCATCTCGCGGGGAGTGATACGGGCGACTCCGATTTTGGATGCCAGACGCTCCAGGTCGCCGATGCTTTCTAATAAATGGGTCGCTTCTTCCCGCTCCTCGGCATGCCGGATAAAACAGTCGACGATATCCAGCCGGCGGTTGATTTCTTCCGGTGATTTCAAGGGCATGCAAATCCATCTCCGGAGCGTACGGGCGCCCATGGGCGTGGTAGTCCGGTCGATGATATCGGCCAATGACCGTCCTTCTTCATAGGCGGAATGCAGCAATTCCAGATTGCGCAAAGTATATTTATCCAGCAAAACGCAATGCGACTCGTCGATTCTGGAAATGGAAGTGATATGTGAAATCATATCGTGTTTTGTCATTTCCAGGTAATTGAGCACGGCTCCGGCAGCAGAGATACCGCAGTCCATTCGTTGGATGCCGAAACCTTTAAGAGAACCTACGTCGAAATGTTTTTGCAGGCGCTCTGCCGCTGCATCTCTGTCAAAAAACCATTCCTCGATGGGATAGATATAAAATTTGTTGCCGAAAAGTTCGTGAAAACGGTTTTCCTGTCCTTTGGGATAGATCACTTCTTTCGGTTGAAAGTTGTTCAGTAATTTGTCGATGGTGGAATGTGTACCCTCGGTAGTCAAAAATTCTCCGGTGGACAAATCCAACAAGGCCAGGCCTGCTTCGGTCTTGGTGAAATAGACCGAAGCCAGAAAGACATTGCTTTTAGTGTCTGTCGCATATTCACTATACGAGACTCCTGGAGTAACCAATTCGATCACTCCCCGTTTGACGAGGAATTTTGTCTTTTTCGGATCTTCCAATTGCTCGCAAATCGCTACCCGTTCGCCGGCGCGCACCAATTTCGGCAGGTAGGTGTCGATGGCATGGTACGGAAACCCGGCCAGTTCGACGAACGAAGCCGAGCCGTTGGCCCGGCGCGTCAACGTAATGCCCAGTATC
>CAJKZL010000206.1 GCA_905204385.1 uncultured Odoribacter sp.
CTTCGATATTTTCGAAATTCCGGATCTCGGTTTTTCTTTCCCTTCCTTTGCCGTATTTAGCCTTAATCCGCTGATAATAAGCAATCGTATAGGGTATGATATGTTCGATATGATGCTTCACCGAAACGATATCCTTTTCCAACCCTTCGATCTTCCGGTCGGCTTCCTCCGAATCAAAGCGGAAAATCCGCTTCATCCGGATCTCGAACAGATGCAAAATATCTTCGTCCGTAATCTCCCGGAAAAAATTACCTACAAAAGGCTTCAAACGCATTCGCACATGAGGGACGGCTTCCTCTCCCGACTTACTCTCTTCGTATTCCTTGTCTTTATATATCTTTTGTTCGATAAATATCTTCTCCAGCGAAGCGCTGTGCCATTCCTCCTGCAGTTCGTGCAAGCGGATTTCCAGTTCCAGCTTCAATAATTTCACCGTATCGTCGACCGACTGCTTCAGGATTTCCGAAACCGGCATAAAACGGGGCTTCTCCTCTTCTATCACACAAGAATTAGGCGATACGGACAATTCGCAGTCCGTAAAAGCATACAAAGCATCGATCGTCTTATCCGAGGACACTCCCGGCGCCAGGTGGATCAGGATCTCCACATTCCGTGCCGTATTATCGTCGATTTTCTTAATCTTGATTTTCCCCTTATCGTTGGCCTTGATAATGCTGTCGATCAGACTCGTCGTGGTCCGCCCGAAAGGTATTTCGGTAATCTTCAAGACTTTATTGTTGCTCTCCTTCTCGATCTTAGCCCGGATTTTCACCGAACCGCCACGCATTCCATCGCAATACTTCGAAACGTCGACCGATCCTCCCGTCGGAAAATCCGGATATAATACAAACTCCTTCTGTTTCAAATAAGCCACACAAGCATCCAATAACTCATTGAAATTATGAGGCAATATTTTCGATGCCAGTCCGACGGCAATGCCTTCCACGCCTTGCGCCAACAGTAAGGGAAATTTCACCGGCAAGGTCACCGGCTCTTTGTTGCGACCGTCATACGATAACTTCCAAACGGTAGTCTTCGGATTAAACACCACGTCCAAGGCAAATTTCGACAAGCGGGCCTCGATATAACGCGGCGCCGCTGCGGAATCGCCCGTAAGGATATTTCCCCAGTTTCCCTGACAATCCACCAACAACTCCTTTTGGCCCAACTGCACCAAAGCATCTCCGATGGAAGCATCCCCGTGGGGATGATATTTCATGGTATTCCCGATGATATTGGCCACCTTATTATAGCGGCCGTCATCCATTTCGCGCATCGAATGCAAAATACGCCGCTGCACCGGCTTCAATCCATCATTGATATAGGGCACCGCCCGTTCCAGGATCACATAAGAAGCGTAATCCAAAAACCATCGCTGATACATGCCGTCGAGGTGCTGTATGGACCGTATTCCACCCTTTTCTTCCTCCCCGTGTTCTACCACCAGTTGAGGCTCATCGTCCTCTCTGTCGGAAAGGGCTTCCTGACGCTCCTCCTCACTACCGCTTTCCGGCATTCCCCCGCTATCTGAATATCGTGCATCCTCTCTCTTTTGCCCAACCCTCTTTTTCTTTTCTTCCGGATTCACTTCCGGATCAAATCTATCTTCACTCATTTTATCTCAATTGCCAATTTTTTCAAATCCCCGACTCCCTCCTCTCTCCTCTCCCTTCTCTCCTCCCCTTCTCTCCTCTCTAATCTTTAATCTATAATCTATAATCTATAATCTATAATCTTTAAACTATAATCTTTAAACTATAAACTATAAACTCTCAACTTTAATCTC
This sequence comes from uncultured Odoribacter sp., assembly GCA_905204385.1. Next base: position 1,787 of record CAJKZL010000206.1, read on the forward strand.
TCATCTCACCTCATCCTTTTCAATATACAGATTATCGATAATAAAATCCTGACGTTCCGGGGTATTCTTCCCCATATAATAACTCAGCACCTTATCGATGGAATCCCCTTTCGACAAACGTACAGGTTCCAGCCGTATGTCCTTGCCGATGAAATGCACGAACTCATTGGGCGAAATTTCACCCAACCCCTTGAAACGGGTAATCTCAGGCTTCGGCCCAAGCTTTTGTATAGCGTTCTCACGTTCTGCATCCGTATAACAATAACGGGTTTCTTTCTTATTTCTTACCCTGAAAAGCGGCGTCTGTAGGATATAAACATGTCCGCTCCTCACCAGATCGGGAAAAAATTGCAGGAAAAAAGTCAGCAGCAGCAAACGGATATGCATCCCGTCCACATCGGCATCCGTAGCGATGATCACATTATTATACCTCAGTTCTTCCAGTCCGTCCTCGATATTCAATGCCGCCTGCAAAAGATTGAACTCTTCATTTTCATACACCACTTTCTTCGTCAGCCCGTAAGAATTCAGCTGCTTGTCCCTAAGGCTGAACTCCGCCTGGGTATTCACATCCCGTGATTTCGTAATAGAGCCGCTGGCCGAATCCCCCTCGGTAATAAAAATCGACGACTCGGTTTTCCGCTCGTGGCTGGTATTGAAATGCACCCGGCAATCCCGCAATTTCCGGTTATGAAGGCTCACCTGCTTGGCCCTTTCCCGGGCTATCTTCTGGATGCCGGACATGGCTTTCCGTTCCCGTTCCGTCTCCACGATCTTGCGCAGCAGCAATTCCGCCGTATCCGGATTCCGATGGAGATAATTGTCCAACTCCTTGGTCACAAAGTCCATGATAAAATTGCGTACGCTGGGACCTCCCGGAGCAATATCCTTAGACCCCAGCTTAGTCTTGGTCTGCGACTCGAAAACGGGTTCCTGAACCTTGACGCTGATGGCACCGATGATCGAAGTTCGGATGTCGGACATCTCGAAGTCCTTTTTATAAAAATCCCGGATCGTTTTTCCTATAGCCTCGCGGAAAGCGCTCAAATGAGTCCCCCCCTGCGTAGTATGCTGTCCGTTCACAAACGAGTAGTATTCCTCTCCGTATTGCCGTCCGTGGGTCATCGCCATTTCGATGTCCTCTCCCTTCAGATGTATGATCGGATACAATCCGTCCGCATTCATGTTTTCACTCAGCAGGTCATACAATCCCCGCTTAGAGAAAAACTTATGCCCGTTGAAATTGATAGTGAGACCGGTATTCAGGAAAACATAGTTCTTGACCATGGCTTCCAGATACTCCACAATGTAATGATAGTGCCCGAAAATCTCCTTGTCGGCCAGGAAAGTCACCTGAGTGCCATTGGGCGCGTCGGTAGGCGTGATCTCCCTTTCTTCCTCGATTTTAGCCCGGCAATAGCGTACGTATTTCGTTTCCCCGTCGCGGAAGGACTGGATTTCGAAAACTTCCGACAAAGCATTGACGGCTTTGATACCCACACCGTTCAATCCCACCGATTTCTTAAACGCCTCCGAATCATATTTCGCTCCCGTATTCATTTTCGACGAAGCATCCACCAATTTTCCCAACGGAATGCCCCGGCCATAATCGCGCACGGTCACCTTGCGGTCCTCTACCCGGATCACAATGGTCGTACCGGCTCCCATAGCAAATTCATCGATGGAATTGTCCACCACCTCTTTCACCAAAATGTAAATGCCATCGTCAGGCGCCGAACCGTCTCCCAATTTCCCGATATACATCCCGGGACGCAAGCGGATATGTTCCTGCCAATCCAACGTCCTGATCGAATCTTCTGAATAATTCTCAACCATCAATTATATTCTATAAAGTTTATTTAGTCCCCTACAACACCCCGATTGAAAAGATCGCCCGACCTATCCGCACATGCCGAATCCATCCGTCGGAAACGTTGGATTTCACGCATTTTGCCTGTTGAGCGGACTGTCATGCAAAAGTAATCAAATTTTACTGTTTTTCCCAGCCCGTTTGCGCTTTTTTCCCTCATAATTCAGCATTTTTAAAGCCCGCTCCCCTTTCGGAAATCCTTCTCTTTCCGGTATCCCCATGTCCTCCTACTCCCTCCGGTTCAAAGAAACCCTCCGGGCCGATTCCCCGTTAAAAGAAGAAAACAAGAATCCTTAAAAAATGAAAAAACAAATCTTATCCACGCTATTTCTGCTCATCCTATTCCTGGTTTCGGCAATGGCACAGGAAACAGGGGCTCCGATCGAGCAATCCAAAAGACACAATGTCAACCGTCTTTCCCCCGATTATTATATCCCGCACCGTTTCGACGGCAAAACCATTCTCATCACCGGCGGAGCAAGGGGAATGGGCAAATGGGCGGCAGTCCGGGCCGCCAAAGAAGGGGCGAATGTAGTGATCCTCGACTGGCTGCGCGAAGAAGGCCGACATACGGCCGACTCTATCCGCAGTTTCGGCGGGAAGGCGCTCTTTGTCTACGGCAATATCCAGAAGGACGAAGATTGCCGGCTAATGGTGGAACAGGCCGTCAAGACCTTCGGCCGGCTGGACTACGCCATTCTGAATGCCGGGGTCATGGATGCCGTCTACTCCGGGGAACCGTTTAAATTCGACGAGCAACAACGCCGGGAAATGCCTGCTATGAGCACCGAATCTACCGACGAATATTGGGAAGGAGTGATGGCCACCAACGCCAGCGGAACGTTCAAGTCCCTGCGCGCCGTTCTTCGCCGATTGGTCGACCAGGCCCAGGGCGGAGCCATCGTCGTGGTATCTTCCATCGCCGGCATGACCGGCCTGGCCGGCAATCCGGCCTACATCGCCAGCAAGCATGCCGTCAACGGTCTGGTGCGCAGTGCCGCCGTCGACTATGCCCCCTACGGCATCCGTATCAATTCGGTCAATATGGCCCAAACGTATACCCCCATGGTTACCCGGGCTTATGAATTTGTCGAGGCTAAGGAAAAAGACGGAATCGGCTTCGGCATGGGCAAAGTCAAGACCATGAGCCTGATGGCTTACTGCGATTCCGAACACCGCGGGTCCTTTCCCTGGGAACAGGCTGCCAATATGCTTTACCTGATCTCGGACGAAGCTTCGGCGCTGACCGGAGCCATCATAGCCACCGACGGGGGCTGGACCGCCTATTGACAACTTATTCTGCATGAAACAGCATTATATTTTTCTTTTCCTGTCTTTCCTGTTGCTTGACAGTCTTTCGGGCAAGGCTCAAAGCAGCAATCCGCTCTCCGTATTCGAAGGCGAGCGGATATTGTCCGTGCGCTTCAGCTACGACAATCTACCGTCCGACACCTTACGGCAAATAAAACTCATGCAACAGGTGGAAAATACCTTTGCGCTGTTTCCCTACACTCACTTCAACCAGATTTCGGCCGATTACTACCTCTCGCGGGTGCGCAATCTGCCCTTTGTCCGCGAAGCCAGCCTGAACATCTCCCTTCTGGGAGAGGGAGGGGTCGGCTTACTGGTTTCCGTTGCACTCATGCCGGCGAAACCCTCTAAACGGACCACCCGCAACGTTTTCCGTACTCCCCGCGATTTTCCGGTGGTCTATAGCGACAGCCGCACCTTCCTCACCTTCCGGACAGCGGTTTCCGAAATGGCTTATTCCAATGCCGACGCCTGGTTTGCACAGCCCGGCCCCTTACTAACGGGCAACCCGCTGGTGAACGGTCCGGCCGGCAAAGGCTACACCGGTTGGCTGGAAGGTTACGGCATGGGAGGAATTTATGGCATCGTCCGGTTGACTCCCTGGCAAAACCTGCATTTCTACGGAGGCGCAGGATACCTTCTTTCTTTCAGTGCCGGGCGGGAATTGTTCACCGACCGAAGTCGCTTCCACGGATCGGTGGAGGACGCCTTCGCCGGACTGGTCGGCGGGAAACAGTATGCACCGGACCACGATTATGCCTACAACATCCTCTATGGACGCAAACAATTTATTTTGGGCAATGGCTGGCTGATTGTCAATACGGGCATGAACGGCGAAGAGCGGGCAGCCCTGCAACTCAATCCCCGGGTTGCCGCACGACAGCTGTTCCAACTGGGAGTCCGATGGGATAAACTGACCCTACAGGCCTTCCAGCTACGCCCCGACGAATTATAACTCCTCGACAGCCATACCGTCCTCAACGGCCTGAATGCAGAATACGACAATAACCACCGCATGCAATTCGGCAGCAGGGTGCTGTTCTCGCCCCGCTCGGGAGTGAAATACTATCTTCCCGACGGCACGGTTTACAGCCGCCGGGGCTTATGGGTATACAATGTGCGCCTCTTCGGAAATCCCCCTGCCGGCTCGCCGGGCTTTTTTTATAAGACCGAAGCGGGTTACCA
>CAJKZL010000207.1 GCA_905204385.1 uncultured Odoribacter sp.
AAATGTTTACAACTCGTGATTTGACCAAAATCTCGTCCGATTCTTGCCCTGATTTCATAAAGATTTCAAGGATAGATAAAGCAACTTGACAGATTCAGCATTAAAATTTAGAGTATCAGAAACAAAAATATTCGCCATAGGGCAGAGAAGGCATACGAAAGGAAGGGTACATAGTGAGTGACGTAATGGAATTTGCAAACAGAGAAGAATTCAGGCGATGGCTTTCTGACCATTGTCTGTCGAATGCTGGCGTTTGGCTTTTATTTGGAAAAACGGGAGGGCCGAAAACAATAAAGGCAAGCGAAGCGCTTGAAGAAGCGCTCTGCTTCGGCTGGATCGACGGACAGATACAAAGCATCGACGACAAAACTTACAAGAAATATTTTTCTTTACGCAGGGAGAATAGTAAATGGTCGGAGAAGAATAAAGTGTTGGTTAAAAAGCTTGAAAAACAAGGACTTGTGACCGATTTGGGCAGGAGGAAAATAGAGGAAGCCCAAAAAAGCGGGCAATGGGATGCCCCCAATTCCCTGACGGTGACAGAGGAAGAGATAGCCTTTTTATCTGGTTTACTGAAAGTATATGGGCTCGCATATGAAAATTTTCAGGCGATGTCTTTATCAGTAAAGAAAACCTACGCGCGGGCATACTTTGACGCAAAGACAGATTCCGGACGGGAAAAGCGAATAGCATGGATGGTGGATAGGCTCAATAGAAATCTAAAACCGATGTAAATCAGGGGTTCCGTGTGATGGTATAAAGTCCAATGCGGCCTTTTAAGCTGCTTTTTACTATTCGGGCAATAAAAAATAGCAGGAAAAGTTTGCAGGTTAGAAAAAATACCCTACTTTTGTGGTCGAATTCAGCACCGAACAAATAAGGAAAGATGGGTGAGTGGCTGAAACCAACAGTTTGCTAAACCCCTCTTTCAGCAAAATGTACAAAGACAAATATGCGACAATCTAAGATAAATCCTGTAAGATCAAGTTCTGGCAGGATTTTTTGTTGGGCTCAGATATCTTTTATTAAGCAATTATGATGTTTTTTCAATCATAGCTGTTTCGTTTCTTGCAAATTTACGATTAGAAAATAAATCTGCAAAGATGGTCCGGCGTTTTGCTCGATTCAAGTGATAGGATTGACTTTGTGGCAGTAACAATTAAACGAGCAGACGTTTGAGTAACAATAAAAAGACTAAAGTGAACCCTAAAAGTTTTTTGTCAGACTTTTAAAGTTCACTTCAGCATTTTAGACATCTTCTTTTCTTCCTGGGCCTTCGCTCCGCTAAAAATCGGTCAGGTTTAACTCCGTCACTCCCACGATATCCGAAAGAACTACTTCTTCGGCTCCCCAAGATTCCAGAGTGACCGTATGAGATCCCCCGTTTTTATAAGTGTGGGAAGCTCCTGTCTTATAATTTTCTTTTTGCGTATCCCCCCACAGAATGGAGCCTTTCAGATTCTTGCCTATCAGGGTGGGCACTTTGAACAGTTGATTTTCATGGGTAATGAGGAGACGGCCGAAATCTTTTCTCCCTTCCTGGACGATCGTGATTTCTTGGCTGATCTTCTCATGTTTGATGGTGATTGTGCCTTCACGCGATTCGATGTCTGGGTTTTCCGCTATTGAAAAACTCAAGGGAGTAGTTGTCAATGCCCGTGTTTTAGTCACTTTCTTTATCCAGTCTGCTGACACCGAAACTTCAAAATCTACATTTGCATTTACCTCGAAATCTACATTGCCCGCAGTGCCTGGAAGCTTGTATACCTTTTGTGCTACGAGGATCGCATCCTTCTGCATCTGAGTGATTTTTACTTTTTTCGTTATATTTTTCTCCTTGTAAACGAAAAGGATTTCCGCAGATCGCGCACTATAGGATTCATTGGCTGCCACCGAAATGTAATGGGTATACGAAGAAACGGCCCGGCTTTTCTTTTCCGTAATCCAATCTGTATCCGGTAATTTCATTTCGTAGGGTACATTGCTTTTCAGTTCTATTTTTATTTCCGTAGCATCGCTGCCAACTGTGTATTCGTTCCGGGTAAGAATTAATTCCGGTTCCGCTCCATCCTGGTAAACGGTAAACGTTTCCGACAGTTCGCCGCTGTGAATCCTGATTTTCCCTTCCCGTTTCGCATTGTCTTCGTTTTTCTTTACGGTGAATTTTAAAGACGAGGTAGTTATCCCCTTGGTGCCCATCGGTATTATCCAATCGACAGCACTCTCTTCCACAGTATATTCAAAAGTGATATTTGCTTTGACTTCCACTAGTACCTCTCCGCCGGAACCTCCGACTTCCGCCTTAGAGGAGGTGAGGGTCAGGGCGTCTTTTTGTTTCTGAGTGATGGTGACCGGCAGTACGACCGTTCCCGATGTCAGGGTGACGGTGGCATTCCGTTCGTCCGGTCCTCCGTTTTCTTCCGTATGGATGGCAATGCTGCTTTTTCCGACCGGTCCGTTGGCAGGAGAAACTGTACACCAACTCTGATCTGTCTTGGCTGTCCAGAGGGCTGAAGAGGTGAAGCTCAATGTCTGCATTCCTCCTGTTGTACTAAACGTTTGTACCCCGCCGTCGATGCTTATGCTGAATATTTCAGGTTCTTCTTTGTCGGAACAAGAGGTCCACAACAAGGGCAGACAAAGCGTTAAAACTATAAATTTTTGAAGGTTCTTCATAAGTTATTTCTTTTGGATGTCCGATATACTCATTTCGATGTACCGATAATGAATTTAAGTTCCTTGTATTCTTTAGCTTTCCGTAACTTCAGGGTATACGAACCGGTTGTAAGTACATTCGCGTCGATGATGATTTCGCCACCCTGGATCCGACAGTGCCGACTCTCATCTGTGCCATTTGACGTAAAAAGCTGAACCTCTACCCCGTCTTTCACTTGCAGGGTGAATTTTTTAGTCTTCTTATTGTAGATAATGGAGGTACTTTCTTCGATCGACTGTTCGTCAGCGATTATTAATTCCCAGACACATCCATTCTCCTCGTTCCCTTGGATAAGAGTCCATTCCGGTGATCTTACACTCTTATAAAAAGCCCTTATCCGGTCGCCGGTTTCTATCGGGACTTTTATAGTCAGCCAGCGATCCTTAAGATTGTAACCGTATCGAGGCTGCAGTGCAGGAACGGAAAACGAATATAATTCTTGTTTTATTTTTCCGGTTTTATCCGTCAAACCAACCATGATAGTGCCGCTGAAAACAGACGAACCCATATTCTGGATAAATCCGACAGAGACCGGAAAAGGCTTATCTTTTTCGAAAGAAGTTTCGCTGGTAGTAAAACCGTTTAATTGATTATTCCCGAACCGAATCTCTTCGATATACTCTCCTCCTTCGTCTTTTTTTAATCCTATAACGGCACCTTGATTATTATTATAATGTCCCGATCCGCCTGCTCCCTGTCCGTGAGGTTCCAAAGCAGAGAGCAGGAAATAGCCGTTGCAGTAACCTCCCCACCCCCAGTTTACGCTATAATAGTCATCCTCGGCATAACCGTCGAGCACGAATGCGTGCCCTGCTGTTTCGTTAAAACCCGAATAAACGATCGGGCGTTTCTCTTGTAGTTCCTTTTGCATTAATCTATGCCATTCCTGATTCGAATAGGAAGAACGGCTTAAATAACGTGCGCTTTTATCGTATTTCATATAGGTGGGCAGATCGGAGGCAATTATTGCAGTGGAAGCCCCTGAGCCTGAACTTCCTATCGGTCCATAATCCGCCCGGAGTATAACCCCGCAGTCGTACATCAAAGCGGCAACGGCATCCTCTTCTTCCGTGGAATAATTAGTATACGTCAGCGGCATTTTAGCCCATAGGTACGGGCGGTTTAAAGTACGGTCCGGTACGTTATATCTATAGGTTGATGTCGTATAGCCCGGAATCGTTCCAATCCCCATATCGGGCCATTCATGGTATTTCATCACAATCGCCGTCGCTGTGATCGTACATCCCGTATACGTTCTCTTTCCGTTAATGATAGGGCAGTCCTTATTGTAGGGCATATCCTGGTTCCATAAGGCTGTTTCCAGCTTTATTACCGGATTGCCGACCTTTAAGGCAGTCCAGGCCTGCGCCACGGCCGGAGGACTTTTTAAGCCTTCGCGCCGGGCCCTGTTGATTTGCTCGCTTATCTCTTCCAGCCAATCCTTTAAGTTGACCGGTAAATGATTACCGGGAAAATTATTTTTAAACGAGTATCCTAAAATAGGCATAACGACGTCGTCGCCTGCTACTATCACAAAGCCTTTTCCGTTATCCTTGCCGAATACATAAAAAGCAGGAGATGCCCCGTTTGCCCGGGTAGAAATATTTTCATCCTTCAGAATCAACCGGACCGAAACGGTGGTGGTACGGGCTGTGGAAGAGAATTGAAAAAAATTGCCGGCCACTGCTTTGGCTTTCTCTTCCGGGATGTTTTCGGCAAACAGTCCCCCGGAAAGGAAAAGAAATAATAGAAATAAATATTTCATTTTCAGTAATTTAATAATGTATTTTTAATTTATGCTGCTTTTATAAAAACAATAAAGAACAAATGTTTGTAAATTTATATATATTTTTTAATAAAGTCAAAGAAAGGATTTTTTTTATAAAGTGATTTTACAAGTGGAAGAAGCTGAGTTTATACCTAAAAAAAATCGGAATAAAAGTTCATTTTATCCCGATTTTCTTCTTTAACAATTTGCAGGAGGCTTATCGTTCGGCCTTCTTCAAGTTTATTCGATCTTCATTATGCCTCCCGGCAAGACGGCTTGTATTCCGTTGTCGTACATGGCCGAACAATAGATGGCCGGGATCATATATTCTCCCCGGAAAGCGGCATTGCAGCGGAATTTAAAGGTTTTGGACTGATTTTGGTCCAGGCTGAAATAAACGTAGAAACGGTCGTCCCGGATATTTACGTTATCCGCTCCCGGCATGCTTGCATTTCCGGTTAGCCGTTCATTGATGATTTCAAAACCCGAAGGCACGGGATAGGTCAGGGCCAGTTCGTGGTAGGTCCCTGTCACTCCGGTGTTTTTAACGGTGATCTCGGCAGTAATGTCCTCGCTTTGTTTTACTTGTTGGATGTTTACCGGATTGCCCCGGTCATTATAATACCGTATCTCCATATTCAGTCCCGACATTACTTTTTCTTTCACTATATCGAGCGAAGCGGAGCTGTTGATCTGGCGGACGAACAAAGAGCCTTGTCCATTGTTTTTTACGCTGGCCTGGGATATGTCGTTTTGGATGGGGAGAGGAAGCTGCCATACCGTTTTTTCGGTATTGATTTCCGTTTCTCCGCTGGCGGTAGCGACGGTTACCTGTATTCCTCTTTGAGCGCCGAGATATTTGCGGACAAATTCAGCCGCCGAGTGCAAGGCAAAAGCCGTTTCCTGGGTGCTGTACCATCCGTCCGATCCCATGGCCTGCGAGATCTTTTGCAACATCCGGTAGGCATCCTTCTGCATATCCAGAATAACCATGGATTGGAGAATCAGCGCGTTGTCGCGGGTTGTAGAGCCGTAGGTGCCTCCGGTTTCCCGGTAGGGTGCGACTTCGGACGAAAGATCGGCGACCATTTTGCGGGCGATGTCCGGCTGATTGCTTAAGGCATATGCTGAAGCCAGCAACCATTGGGTGACGGGCCGTGTGATCGGGCTTTCTTTCAGACGGTTCATCGCTGCCATATCCGGTTTGCCTGCCAGCGCCAGGACAAAAAGCCGGTAGGCTTGTTGTTGTTGGGACCAGGGTTCCGCTCTATACCAAGCGTTTGCTGCCTGACGGGAATAATTCAGAGCGTTCTGCAACATCTGAACCGGGACGGAATAACCTTGTCGTTGGGCGGTCACGAGGAACTGAACGATATAAGAGGTGACCCATTCGGATATATAACTGCTTCCCGGCCAATAGGCGAAACCGCCTTCACTGGTCTGAAATTTCCGTAGTTCGTTGATCACTTCCCGGATGTTGGATTCAGCCTGGAGGCTTTGTTCCGGACTCAGGGCCAGCAAGACAGGCAGCGAGAGTTGCGGGAAAGCCTTGGAAGTGATTTGCTCGGCACATCCATGCGGATATTCCAACAAATAGCTTAACCGTTGTTCCAGGTTCAAGGGAGG
>CAJKZL010000208.1 GCA_905204385.1 uncultured Odoribacter sp.
TAAACCTAAAAATCACTCTACCTATGAAAATGTATACCGAGGTGATCGGTTATCATGTTTACGATAACCTCGGTATACATTTTCATAGGTAGAGTGATTTTTAGGTTTATGGTCTACGATCGGATTTACTGCTGCCGGATAAAGGTGAGTCCGGGCCGTAAATCGGATCGTAGACCGAAAGTATAGGTTAACTGAACCAGTAAAGCTGGCCTAAAGAAAATTTCTCTGCCGGCTTGGCATAGGCTTGCTTACCGTCGATGAACACTTCGAAGGTTTCGGGATTCACATCGATTTTCGGCATATTTCCGTTCAGGACCATATGAGGTTTACCGATCTGGCGGCATCCGTGTACGGGATAGACGATCCGTTGCAGTCCGTATTTTTCTTTGATTCCTGCATCGTGTGAAGCGCGGGAAACAAAAGATACGCAACTTTTGGGCTGTGCGCCGCCGAAGCTTCCGTACATCGGACGGTAGTATATCGGTTGCGGGGTGGGCAAGGAAGCATTCGGGTCGCCCATGATCGCCCAGTTGATCATTCCGCCTTTGATGACTAATTTCGGCTTGGTACCGAAGAATGCCGGTTCCCACAATACAAGGTCCGCCATTTTTCCTTTCTCGATAGAACCTAAAATGTCGGAAAAGCCATAAGTGATAGCGGGATTGATCGTTAACTTGGCCAGGTATCTCAGGATGCGGAAATTATCGTTCTGATCGGAGTCTTCGGCGAGCTTTCCCCTTACTTGTTTCATATAGTCGGCCATTTGGAAGGCACGCATAAAGTTTTAACCTACCCGTCCCATAGCCTGTGAATCGGACGAAACCATGGAGATAACTCCCAGATCGTGCAGGATATTTTCTGCAGCCTGTGTTTCAGGTCTTACCCGGCTTTCTGCGAAGGAGACATCGGAAGGAATCTTCGGGTTGAGGTTGTGACATACCATGATCATGTCGAATAATTCCGCCTGTGAATTTATTCCGAAAGGAAGGGTGGGGTTGGTCGATGAAGGTAAAACATTCGCCAGGGAAGCCACCTTCAGCAAGTCGGGAGCATGGCCTCCGCCGGCGCCTTCCGTGTGGTAGGTATGTATGGTGCGTCCGTCTATGGCGGCAATGGTATCCTCTACATATCCGCCTTCGTTAAGGGTATCGGTGTGGATGGCTACCTGTACGTCGTATTCGTCTGCAATGGACATAGTTGCCCGGATAGCTGCCGGGGTGCTTCCCCAGTCTTCGTGGATTTTGAAGCCACAGGCACCGGCCATGACTTGTTCGTATAAAGGTCTGCGGACCGAACAGTTTCCTTTTCCCAGAAATCCGTAGTTTACGGGCAGGCCGTCGATGGCTTGGAGCATGCGTTTCATATTCCAGGTTCCGGAGGTGATGGTCGTTCCATTGGTTCCGTCGGTCGGTCCTACTCCACCACCCACCAGCGTGGTGACCCCGTTGCTGAGGCAATGGTAGGCTTGTTGGGGGGCAATCATATGGACGTGTCCGTCGATAGCGGCGGGAGTTAAAATCAAGTGTTCTCCGGAGATGGCATCGGTGGCGGCTCCGGTTACCAGGTCGGGGCTGACGCCGCGCATGATGTTCGGGTTTCCGGCTTTGCCGATACCTGCAATTTTCCCGTCTTTGATGCCTACGTCGGCTTTGATGACGCCTAATTTAGGGTCGATAATGGTTACATTCGTGATGACCAGGTCCAGGGTTCCCCCTTCAGCCGTTGTGGTATTGGCCAACCCCATGCCGTCGCGCAGGGTTTTACCTCCCCCGTAGATCACTTCGTCTCCGTAGACGCAAAGATCTTCTGTGATTTCTGCATAAAGCTCGGTATCGCCGAGGCGGATTTTATCCCCCACGGTAGGACCGTAAAGGTCGTTATATTGTTGTCTTGATATTGTTGCCATAATTATTGTTGTTGTTGTTTGTTCTTTTTCTGAAGATCGGCCTCGGCACTGGCTTCGTCCGTCATTTTAAATCCCAGATTTTTGGCTTTTTCGATCGCTAACAGACGTTGCGGGAAATAGGTGGGAGCATCTTCGTCTCCCGTGAAACCCTGTACCAGTCCGTTGAATCCCATTACATATTGTTTGCCTGAATAAGCAACGACTTCGACTTCTTTTTCGTCGCCCGGTTCAAAACGGACAGCAGTCGTGGAAGGGATGTTCAGGTGGCAACCGTAAGCTTTTGCCCGGTCGAATTCCAGGTAGCGGTTGACTTCAAAAAAATGGAAATGGGAACCGATTTGTATGGGACGGTCTCCTGTGTTGTGAACAACCAATTTGGCCGTATATCTTCCTTCATTATAGGTGATGGGTTGATCGCTCAGGACTTCTCCTCCGACTCCCACGCGTTGTTCGGGGCTATAACCCGGAGTAACTGGGTCCTGTTTCGATGCGTTTGAAGTTTTATTATTGTTGTCTGCCATGATTTTCTATTTTATCGGGTGGTGAATACTTATCAAACGGCTGCCATCGGTGAAGACAGCTTCGACCTGGATCAGGGTAATCATATCGGCCACCCCTTCCATGACATCGTCTTTGGTCTATACTTTTGTGGAATCGGTCATCACCAGTTCCAGGGTCTTTCCTTCGCGGGCTCCTTCCAGTGCCGCCGAGCTGATATAAGCAACAGCTTCGGGGTAATTGAGTTTAAGCCCTTTTTCTTTGCGTCGCCCGGCAATGGCACCTAGCGACAACAACAATAGCTTGTCAATTTCTCTCGGTGTTAAATGCATAGTTTTTCTTTTAATAGTTTAGTGGTTCTTTTGATCAGTATAGGCCCTTTTGCCTACCCTGCTAACATCCATACTACGTTGAAATTGAAAACATGTTTTATAATTCCGAAGGAAAAATCTGTTTTGTGACGGAATCTAAATAAAATGAAAATAGAAACAACTATTCGGAAGACGACACGTAAAAAGGGTATTCACCTAAATCAATAAACATGAAAATGCAAATTCATCGGATAGTGAAAAGGCTGCTCAAAGCGCCGGCTATCTATCAATCGGAACATGATCCTTTCCTGCTTGGCAACATTGCTAAAGAGGCGTGATCGGGACGATCAGCAGGAAAGCCATATCGCCTCTTGCACACTTTTTTTCTTCCGTGTGGATTTTACGAAAAATCCTGTTTTTATCTCCCAAAATCTTACCTGAAATTTTCAGGCATTCTCCGGATGTTTTTTCCGGTCCGGCGTGTATTTGTCATTCTTTGCGATGGCCGGGATATGCCTATGTACGGTCTGTTTTTCTGTTACTGACCGTACCTGAATTATGTCTTAAAAACAGATTGTGTCCTTAACCTTGAAAAGGACGGTTTTGCCGTGCGATACAAGTTCGCAGCAGGAGGATAGTGTTTTGATGTTATATGCGATAGGAAAATTCCTGTCGGCAAACAAGCCTCGATAGGGGAGAAGTGCCTTGCTTCTCGTCTGTTTTTGCAGGCCTGTATTTCCTGCGACGCAGTACGTCGGGTATCATCCGGCATACCCTTTTTATGCCTATCTTTATTTAGAGGAAGGCTTACACTTTATACAAGATTTTAACACGGATAAACTATATACACGGATGAAACATAGATTAATTCTTTTAGGTCTGGTTTGCCTGGCCTTTTGTCAGATGGGTTTCGCACAGAAACCGAAGGCGGATACCGCTGTCGTTTTGGAGCAAGCGGTGATAACAGGTAACCGGACGTTGGTAAACCGCAACAACGTGCCTATGAATATTACGGTTATCGGGCGGGAAGAAATCGAGAATAGTAGTGAGTCGGCTTTGTTGCCGGTACTTTCGGAACGGGTTCCGGGTTTATTTGTTTCGGAACGGGGAATTACCGGATTCGGCGTGGCCAGCGGAGCGGCCGGAGGGATTTCGATCCGCGGGGTGGGCGGATCTCCTAATACTCAAATGTTGGTGTTGATCGACGGGCATCCCCAGTTTATGGGGCTTATGGGCCATCCGCTTCCGGATGCTTACGTGGCCTCGGACGTGGAACGGGTGGAAGTCGTACGTGGGCCGGCTTCCCTGCTCTATGGAACGAATGCCATGGGAGGAGTTATCAATATCATTACCCGCAGGCAAAACCAGGATGGGGTGTCGCTCAATGCAAGGGCTATGGCCGGAAGTTATAATACCCAGAAGTATATGGGAAATATAGGGGCACGAAAAGGCGGCCTGGATGCCTATATTTCGGTGAATCATGACCGTACGGACGGAGACCGGGATAATTCCGCCTTCCACATCACCAATGGGTTTGCCAATATCGGTATCGCTTTAACCAAACATTTGCGTTTACGGGCGGACCTGAGCGTGGCCGATTTTGAAGCGGAAAATCCCGGCCCGGTGAGTAAGCCGATTTTTGATAATGTCGTAGACGTGATCCGGGGGATGGCTTCGGTCGCGCTGGAGAATCAATCCAAGCATCTCGACGGGGGATTGGCTTTCTTTTACAATTGGGGAGACCATAAAATCAACGACGGTTATACGAAAGGAGAAAATCCTCTGGATTACCGATACCGTTCCAAGGACGATGCCTATGGACTGCTTTTTTATCAGATACTCAAACCTTGGAAAGGAAATATGATCACCTTGGGTTTCGATTATAAAACGTATGGTGGTAAAGCGTGGAACCGCTTTCTCAATGGCAAGCCCGACAAAGTGATGGTGGATACGTCTTCTTACGATTTGGGCGGATACGCTATTTTCCAGCAGAATTTGTTTAAAAATCATTTTACGATCAATGGGGGAGGACGTCTGGAACACAATAAATCGTACGGAAATAAGTGGATTCCTCAGGCGGGCATCGCCATTCGTCCCACCGATAATGCGGTCATTAAATCCAGTTTCTCGAAAGGTTTCCGCAATCCTACTATCCGGGAGATGTTTATGTGGGCTCCGGCAAATCCCGATCTTAAACCGGAAGAAATGACCAATTACGAGGTTGTGTTGGAACATCGGTTTTTCCATCAGCATGTCGATATCGAAGTTTCCGGTTTCTTTGCCGAAGGGAAAAATCTCATCCAAACCCAGATGGTGGATGACCGTCCTAAAAATGTGAATGCCGGTAATTTTCGTAACAAAGGGATAGAAGCGGCTGTGAGCATGGATATTACGAAATATTTACGATTGAGCGGAAACTATTCCTATCTCTATATGCAGAAGCCGGTGTTAAATTCACCGGAGCGGCAGTTGTATGTCAATGTGAATATACATACCCGAAAATGGAATATAGATGTCGGTTACCGGAATATCAACGGGCTTTATTTGGTTACGGGGAAAGCTCCCGTTCAGGAGGATTATGACTTGCTGAATGCGAGGATTTCCTATAAGATTTTCCCCGCTCTGACTCTTTTTGCCAAGGGAGAAAACCTTACCCGCGAGAAATATCAGATTATCGACGGTTATCCGATGCCGGGGGCTGTATTTTTCGGTGGCTTGCATTTATCTATCAACCGTTAACCGATCGGGCTATGTATCATAAATTACTGTTATTGCTTTCAGGGCTTTTGATTAGCTTGGCGGTAGAAGCGCATTCGGGTAAGCCTCGTACTTATGTTATCATCGATACCGATTGTGCCGCGGATGATTTACGGGCTATTTGCATGTTGCTGGGCGACCATGATGTCGAGGTGATGGCTGTGACTACTTCTACAGGCGCTTTGACTCCAGAAGCGGGCAGACGGAAGGTGGAAGCTTTGCTTCAGGAATTTCATCACCAGGGGATTCCTGTCGCCGCAGGGCGGGAGGTTGTTGTTAAAGAACCCCGGTGGAGAAAAGTTGCTGCGGGTGTATCGTGGGGACCTTCCGTTGCTGGAAATCAGCCGGGATCGACTGCCGAATCGCTTATCGTCGAGTCCGTCAGAAATGAAAAAAGACCGGTTACCCTGGTTTGCCTGGGTGCTTTGACCAATGTCAGTGATGTCCTGAAAGGAAATCCGGAGATCAAGAAACGCATCGCTAAAGTGGTGTGGTTCAATGGGGGATCAAAGCCCATGAGAGGAGCAAATTATGAAATGGATATAAAGACACGTTAAGACCACGCTGAATAATTAACACAGGACAGTATCAAACATGATAAAAAACATATAAAATCAACTTCTAAAGGCAGTCC
>CAJKZL010000209.1 GCA_905204385.1 uncultured Odoribacter sp.
AAGTATATGGCAAGGTATAGGGCCTGCTCCATATCAGCGCAACCAACGAATTGCGGCGCTGGGCTGCCCTGTCCGAAAGCGGCATCGATTCAGCCGGACTGGATTCCCATCGTGTATATATACGCCAATCCGGTGGTTAAGATTATGCCCGTTATTTAGCCCGCAAACGACTTGTGATTTTTCTTTGACTAAAAAATTAAAAACACCGGACAGGATGCGATGAACGGATCCTTCAACAAAATAGACGGATACAGACATTGTGGCCACATAATCCAATGCCTCGCCACCTATTTTAGTTTCCGGTGTTTTAACAGTACAGTAAATATAAAAAATGCAGATGTCCGCCTCTAAATCCACGAGAGTCCGGACGGTTGCTTCGACTGGCAGGTCTTCTGACTTGCTTCGGCCCGAACGCCTTCCCGTCGTGCATGAGCAGACAGTGGCAGGAGTATTGTTCAGGCCTTGTGCTGAAGCTTACAGCAGCGGGGACTGTCCGGGATTTTCACCCGATTCCCTTTTATTCCCGATGCCGGATGGTCACCGGAAAACCAGTCCTGACAAAGATAAAGAAATAAATTCAAAATCGACGGATTCAAAAAACTTTATTCTTCTTTCAGGCATTCGATTGGGTTGATGCTGGCAATGCGTTGGGTTTGCCAGGTGACTATCAGATATACTACCGTCAGGCAGGCCAATAAT
This sequence comes from uncultured Odoribacter sp., assembly GCA_905204385.1. Next base: position 700 of record CAJKZL010000209.1, read on the forward strand.
ATGCCAGGAAAAATATACCAACTTACAGGTGAGCGGTAGGCGAATTTTTCTAGCCATCCTTGAAGTAGGAAATAGCCTGGAGGTAAGGTAAGTATAAATGCAAATACCGTTAGTTTGAGGAACTGCCTGTGAAATATCATTTGAATTTCCCACTTTGAGCTGCCATTGATCTTCCTGAGAGCGACCTCTTTTTTCCGGCTCTCGGCAAAGAATACCGAAAAGGCAAAAATTCCGAAACCTCCGATGATCAAAGCAATGAAGGTCGTTATATCGATCAGAAGTATGAACGCATTTTCTTTGTCGTACAACTGTTCATAATCATAGGCATAGAATACGTTGATTTTATGGTACTCCAGATATTTCCACACTTCTCCTTTTTTACCGGGTAAATAGCGGATAGAGGTGAGGCTGTTATTCATAAAGCCTTTTCCTGCCGCTCCTTTGCTGTAACAGATGACCGAAGGAGGAATGGTTTCGTATAAAGGCCAAAGATGGAAATCTTTGACAATTCCGATAATTTGAAAAGTGGACATCGGTTGGTCCTCGTCTTCTCCTAACCGTCCCCGGAAAAGAGTACCTATAGGATGTTTCGATCCGGCTTGTTCGATAAATTTCTGATTGACTAACAAGGGGATTACGCCTTCGCTTTTCGGTTCTGCCAAAATATCGAAATTTTCTCCCTCTAAGAGTGTAATCTGATAAGTATCGAGATAATTGGCATCTCCCGTTATAATTTCAGCTTGTGATGGCATTTCTCCAGAATCTTCGAAGAAGCAGGATAATTTGAAAAAGGAAGGATTGGTGTTGGGTAAAGGAGTTGCTCCCAAAGAGGTCGACAGGATGAAAGGACAATCGTTAAGCGTTTTTTCGAGTGCGAGGTTGCTACCTATAACAGTTATAGTATTTTTGGCATATCCCAGTTCTTTGCTTTTTAAATAGTTTATCTGCCGATGAATCAATAAAGTATCCATCAATAAAAGACAAAAAATGGCGATGGAAATAAAGGCGATAATACGGCGGATATCGAAATGCGAAAGACGAACGTGCAAGGCATTTTTTATGCCGGAATGTAATCTTTTCCAATAGAAACCCGCGAGGATAGCGGTGATGAATAAGACTATGAGGATTATAATTCCCGCAAAGCAAAGTATACTTAGCATATCGGCAGGAAAGGGATAATGGAAATCGGGAGTAATCATTTTTTGAAAAGGTTCGAAAAGAAGAATCGTCAGGATAATCCCCGATATTCCCGACAAGGTAAAGAAGATAACCGTTTCGCTCCATAAATATCTCCAGACAGATGCGCTTCCGGCGCCAAAGCTACGTTGTAAAGCAAAGAGTTTCAGGTTGTGCCGGCTCTGGATAATTTTGATCATAATGTAGCTGCCGGAAGAAAGAAGCAAGATCAGCAATGTGATGCCGATAACGATCTGAGTAAAGAATAGTGAGCCTTTGGGGATATCGGACGATGAAAAATATTTCACTTGATCCTGATCATAATAAATATCGTATAAGGGTTGAAGCTTTATATCTCCTTTGAAATCCTGGAAAGCATTGCGGTAGGTTCCGAGAATCTGTTCTTCCGTATTCTTTTTCGATTTTTCGTCATTCAATAGTACGTAGACGATGGTTTGCATATTATTATTCCAATCGGTAAATTGTTCCATATATCGGTAGTCCAGGACGATATCGGTTTTTATGGTCGACCAGGCCGGTATGTCTTCCATTACAGCTACTACCTGGTAAGTTTGTATTTGCCGCGACCACCGGTTATCTTGTATAAAAAGTTCCTTCCCTACCGGATTTGTGTTTCCGAAATAGGTCTGCGCGGCTTTGCGGGAAATCACTGCCCATCGATAGGGTGAATGTGCATTTATTTCCCCGGAAAGCAGAGGAAAGGTAAAGATGTTGAAAAATGTCGTATCGGCATACAGGCATTTTACAGGATATGCAGTTGTTTGTTCCGGATCGCTTTTCATATTCGAAGGTATTTCCCAGGTACGGACATAGGATTGGATGTCGCTGGCGTGTTGGAAAAAATTAGGTCCGAAAACTCCGAAATGATGTGCCTGATAGGGGTCGGAAGGTGTTTGCCGGGAGAGTAGCCGGAATATTTCGCGGCCATTTTTGTGAAAGTGATCTGTTTTGATTTCTTTGACCACAAAACTATAGACGAGCAAAGTTATGGCTATAGCCATGGCTATGCTTATGAGGCTGATGATTGTGTATAGTTTGTTGCGGCTGTATTGCCTGGCAATAACGATTAAAGTTTTGTTTTTCATTACAACTCTTTCAGAAATTCGACAGGATTTGTCCGTACGGCCTGGCGGATTTGCCAACTGACGACGAGGATCACGAATAGCTAGCATGCTGTCGCCGTGCCTATAAAAAAGATCCAATCGATGGAAGTCCGATAGGCGAACCTTTCCAGCCATACCCGAATGAGCAGATAGGCTGCGGGAAAACTGACCAGGCAACCTCCCATTGTCAGCAGGATAAATTCACGATTGAACAGATATTGGATGTCCCAGGCATCAGCGCCGTTTATTTTCCTTAGGGCGACTTCTTTTTTGCGGCTGTTGGTGAAAAATAAAGCGAAGGAAAAAATACCCAGTCCACTGATAAGAATGGTTATCAGGGTAGTAAAATTGATTAGCCGGATGAAGGCCTCTTCTTTTTCGTAAAGAAAAGAATTCTGATAGTCGGATATAATGCGGATATCGTTAGCCTGTAAAAATTTCAGTACCTCCGCTTTTTTACCGGGTCGGTAACGGACGGAAGCGATATCCGAACAAACGACTCCACAACTGTGAGAACCTTTGGCATAGGTCATGATGAGGGGAGACAAACTCTGATATAAGGGCCGGAAATGAAAATCTTTCATGACGCCGATAATCGAAAAAGTGTATAGAGTAGTGTTGAATTTGCCTTTAAAGATGGTTCCCAACGGATTGCTTAATCGGGCATGTTTGACAAATTGCTGATTGACGAGGACAGGGACAATTCCGCTGTTCCGGGGTTCTTGTGCCGGATCGAAAACGGTCCCTTCTGTCAGTTCTATGCGGAAAGTTTCCAGATAGTCGGCATCGCCGGTGAATAATTCCACTTTTTCGTCCATGGTGACATCTCCCTCCATAAAACATTCTATAGTCATGCCTCCCGAGCCCGTGAAAGGAAGGGCCGATCCTCCGCTGCTGACATTTATAATGTCGGGATTGTCCAAGAGTTTGGCTTTGATACCGTTGTAGCTAAACACTTCGAGTATATTTTCACTATCGAATCCCAGCTCTTTGTGTTTGATAAAGTTCATTTGCTTATACACGATGCCTGCATCGAAAAGGAGAAGGCAGAAAATAGTGATGGAGACAAAAGCAAGTATTTTCCGGATATCGAAATATCCTTTGGGTTTGTTCAAACTTCCTTTGATTCCGTTGGCATTTAATTTCTTCAGAAAGTAATGATTCAGCATAAAACTGATAAAAAGAACGAATATTCCTGCAAAGGCCAGGAAAGAGAGAATGCTTTGCCAGCTTACTGGAAAAGGATAGTGAAATTTGGGGGAAATGATGTTCTGAAAAGTCGGGTGCAATGCGATAGTCAATACTATGGCGGGAATGCCCGAAACGAAGAAATAAAAACAGGTTTCGATGAGCAACGATTTGGTGAGGTGTTTGTTTGCGGCTCCGAAGCAGCGCTGTAGGGCGAAAATTTTTAAGGCGTAATGTCCCTGTGCAATTTTTACCATCATATAATTACAGGAACACAGGAAAAGGATCAGTACCGTAATCCCGATCAGTATCCGGGTGAAGAGCCAGGACCCGTGAGGGGTTCCGGCTTCGAAATCTAATGTGTTCTCCGGATTGTAGTAGATATGATGAAAGGGCTGTAATTTTATTTCTCCTTCCGAGTCAGGATAGATTTCATGATAAATTTCCTGCATCGCTTTCTCGATATCGGCGATAGGGACATCGGGACCGATCAGCAGGTAGTTGGCTGTGGAGTAATTCATATGCCAAGCGGTGTGTTTTTCCCGTTCACTGTAATCCAATACGATGTCTGTTTGGAGGGTCGACCAGGCTGGAAAATTTTTCATCACGGCTACCACCTGGTAAATCTGGGGTTGGGAAAACCAGCCGTAATCGGAAATGTAAATGGTTTTTCCGATGGGGTTCTGATCGCCGAAAAATTGACGGGCGCTCTTTTCCGAAAGGACGGCCCAGTTTTTAGGGGAATGCCGGTCCACTTTTCCCGCCAGCAAGGGGAAGGAAAACACCTCGAAGAAAGTATAGTCGCTATGATAGGTCTTCACTGAAGCATGCACTTTCGAGTGGTCGTCGGTTGTTATGTTGAAATGGGACGGCCATATTCTCACGCTTGAAGCAATGCCGCTGATCCGGCTTTGTAAGGCTGAAGCCAAAGGACCTGCCTGGGAGGATTCGTAATGATCGGAAAAATACTGGCCTTTGGTAATGATTCTGTAAATGTTCTTTCCGTTTTGATGGAAATGGTCTGTTTGCATTTCTTTTACTACAAAGCTATATATAAGCAAAGTAACTGTAAGCGCTATGCTTAGGCCGATGACGTTGGTGATAAAATATACTTTATTTTTTAAACAAAGCCGGAATATCAAAAAGAAAGGTTTGTGCGTCATGGTGTTTCTGGTTTACAAGGATATAATAAGATAATCAAAAAATGCAAAATATATGCCGAAATTTTAATTGTCTATAAATAAGCGATTTATATAGTTGAGGCGAAATATAATCTGTAAAATAAGTGGACGATGGTGTGTGATAATTGGACAAGGGAACAGCGATCGTATTGTTCTTCACGGAAGAATACAACGGAAATCTAGAACGGTGGAATATGACATGAGGCATTAACTATTTTTCGGTATATCCGATGAATAGTTCACAATTTTTAGGTATTGCGGTCCCCCCGTTAGACTAGTACTTTTGACTCGTTCTAAATAACGCATTTGGAACGATCCCCGGATTAATCATTCTTTAATCATAAATATCATGAAAAAATCAAATTTGCTGTTATGTGTTTTATTCCTGTTTACAGGCATGTGGGTTGCTTGTTCGGACGACGATAAAGGCGGGGGCGGCGGTGATGATCACTATGCTGCTGCAACAGTGAAGGCAACAGAATACGGAGAATGGACTTATTTCGATTTTGCTTCGGGAACGTCCCGAACTTTGGAAATCAAGGGAATAGAGGGTGCTGTCACCGGTATTTATTATGGCTCTTTTGAAATCTCCGTTCGGGGAACTGCTTATGGTACGCAGGACTCGGTGAAATTAATCGTTTCCCGGTTGTCGGACGATTCGGTTGCTATCGACGT